>NZ_JAACGB010000009.1:0-183421 GCF_029237345.1 Aeromonas sp. 2HA2
CGGGCAGAACACTTGCAACCGTGGCTGCATGAGTACAACTGGCATCGTCCTCATGCAAGTCTGGGCTATAAGCCCCCCATCAGTCGTCTTCAATCTGTGAACAACCTGGTGGGTTTACACAGCTAGCTATCTCTCTTGTTTCTCAGGGCCGGATTGAATATTCGCTTGATGGAAGCCGGACTGTTCGCCAGCTTGGCCGTGGGGCGGCGGGGACGCCTGACCAGTTCGCCGCCACAGTTGGGGCAAGTCAGTTGCAGATAGTGCTCGCTGCAATCGGCGCAGAAGGTGCACTCGAAAGAGCAGATATAGGCAAGCCCGGTGTCGGCGGGCAGGTCCTTGTCACAACATTCACAGTTGGGCCTGAGTTCGAGCATGGTGGTTGGCCTCAGTGGCAGCGGAAGAAGGTGAGCGGCTCAGTCGACGATAAAGAGCCTGGCACCCTGCTCGGTGAAGGATCTATGGGGCTCGGCGTTGTCGGCCACCTGATAGCTCATACCAGGTGTCAGGGTGAAAACCCGGCCATCCTGCAGCTCTGTGTGCAGCTCCCCCTCAAGGCAGAGCAGGACGTGGCCCTTGCTGCACCAGTGATCCGCCAGGTAGCCAGCAGAATATTCCACCATCCGAACCCGCAGCGCACCAAAGGTTTGGGTATGCCAACGGGCAACGCCGGTTTCCCCCTTGTGCTCGGTCGGCGCTATATCGGCCCAGCGGGTCGTGCAAAACGGCAGATCTTTGATTTCCATCACAACTCCATTTGTCGAAAAAACGGGGATCCCAAGGACGACTCGCTTGCCCCCACAGAAGGCATCGCCATGCCAGCCGTTGACCGCGGCATCTCGGGCAAGCGGGCCCTCTCTCGAGCGTCTTATACTGCCATCAAACCCACCCCTGTGGCATGCCCCGTCTGGTATCTTGATGGGCCATTAACGCTTGAGGCTCCCCATCACCTGCATTTCGCAGCGGTGGCAGTCAAAGCGCAGGCGGAAGGTATCTTTACCCATCTTGAGCTCCAGCGGCTCGGCCTTGAGACCGGGCACCTCTTTCGGGCAGAGGTTCTGGCTGTAGCGGATGCAGTGCTTGGTGATCATCAGCACCACTTCTCCCTCCTCCTTGTTCGCCTCATAGGCGGGGGCGATGCGCTCCACCCCGTGCTCGCGGAAGAACTGCTCGGCGGCACTGTTCAGCACATTGCCAAGGTAGGAGAGGCGGTGCTGGGGATAGCTGACATCCCGCAGGGCGATGCGCCGCTCGGGCCTCTGGTAGCTGGCAAGACGAGCCTCTTCCAGCGCGGCTATGCCGTCCCGACGAAGACCGTTGAGCATCGACGCGGCGATGAATAGCGGGTAAGTGAATGCCAACTCAATCTTGCGCGCCACAAACAAGGTATTGCCGAGCTTGCCAAGCTGGTCGCGCGCTTGTTGCAGCGCCCACTCCGGATTGTCGGCAAGCTGTTTGTCGCAGGGAAGCCGGACGGTGGCGCTGATGCCCTGCTCATCGGTGAGATCGAGCCGGATCCCTTCGTCGCACTCAGAGAGCTGCATATCGACCCGGATACGGCGATCCGCGCTCGCCTTCTCCAGCATCTTGCTGAACGCCTGATCGTGATTGCGGTAGATTTCTGTGCCCACTTTCAGACCAGGAATGGACTCGGAGAAGAGTAACTGCTTACGTCCTGCTCTCTCTTCCACCTTGTTGAGGCGCATACCCACCAGCTCCTTGTTCGGCTTGAAGAAGCCGAGACCGTCGCCGTTGTTGAGAGTGACCTGCTTGCCGTCTATCTCGATACCGTCACGAGTCACCTTGGTGACTCGCCCCAGCGGCTCGCCCACGTATTTCGGACTTTGGGTGGAATCGATCCCCTGTTGGCGACCATGGAGGAAATAGTCGGTAGCGCCACGGTTGAAGCTCTTTTTCGGATCCGGCTCGAAGCTGTAGCTGCAACGACCCGCCGAGGCGGCCACCAGATCGGAGCGGCTATCGAGAATGGCGTCGAGCTTCTTGCGATACCAGGCGGTGACGTTCTTGACATAATCGAGCCCCTTGAGGCGCCCCTCAATCTTGAAGGAGCGAATGCCTGCCGCGATCAGCGCCTCCAGATTGTCGGTCTGATCCATGTCCTTGAGCGACAACAGGTGACTGTCGGCCACCAGCACTTCCCCATCGGGCTTTTGCAGCGAACAGGGCAGCCGGCAGAGCTGGGCACACTCGCCACGATTGGCGCTGCGGCCGGTGCGGGCATGGCTGATATTGCACTGGCCGCTGTAAGAGACACAGAGCGCGCCGTGGATAAAGAACTCCAGCTGTACATTGGTCGCTGCGCTTATCTCGCGGATCTGCGCAAGGGACAGTTCGCGCGCCAACACCACCTGAGAGAAGCCCACATCCTGCAGAAACTTCACCTTCTGTGGCGTTCGGTTGTCGGTCTGGGTACTGGCATGGAGCGCTATGGGCGGCAGATCGAGCGCCAGCAGCCCCATGTCCTGCACGATAAGTGCATCGGCCCCCGCTTGGTAGATCTGGTGGGTCAGGCGCCGGGCCTGCTCCAGTTCGTGATCGTGCAGCAAGGTGTTGAAGGCGACAAAGACCTGGGCGCCGAAACGGTGGGCATGGCGCGCCAGCACTTCGATATCATCGAGGGAGTTGCCCGCCGCGCTGCGGGCACCAAAGGCAGGGCCGCCTATATAGACGGCATCGGCGCCATGGTTGATCGCTTCGATGCCGTAGGCGAGATTCTTGGCCGGAGCCAGCAGTTCTAGGCGCTTCGGTGTGTGGTGATGAGTCTGTGGATGCATGGTCTCTGAATCTATCGGCAGACAGAAAATGCCCGTCACTCTAGGCCAGTCACCCTGGATTTGCCTTGATCCCGCTTAAGATCACCGCGAAATACAGGATTGAACGTCTGGCGCTCGCAGTACCGCCTGTGGAGCCGGGAATTCGTTCAGCGGCCCTGCCCTCATGGCACGAGCCGCTGACAAGCGAACCTCAGAGCACCACTTTGAGCGCCAGCCCCAGCAGCACCAGACCACTCACCTTGTCGATGACAACGGACTTGGCCTTGAGCCAGGCCAGCACTGGGCCGCGAGAGAGTACCAGCGCCACCAGCACGTACCAGACAGCATCTATGCCGCCTGCGGTGAGCATCATGATCCCCCCCTCGTTCCAGCCAGTGTCGGCCCGCACAAACTGGCTGAACAGGGCGATAAAGAAGATGGCGAGCTGGGGGTTGAGAAAGGCCACCATAAAGCCTTCGAATGCCCCCTGACGGCCACGCAGTTGATGAACCACCTCCTCGGTCTTGGCACTGACGGGCTTGGCAAGCAACGCCTTGATGCCGAGCCAGGCGAGAAACGCGGCGCCGCCGTAGCGGATCAGATCAAACAGCAGCGGCGTCTGGGTGATCAACACCGACAGCCCCAGCGCAGTAATGAGCGCATAGATCCCCACCCCAATGCCGTGACCGAGGGCGGTCGCCACCCCGTGCCCCTGCCCACCCTGCACAGTGTTGCGAATGATCAACGCCAGACTCGGCCCCGGGCTGATGGCCCCCATTACACAGATCGCGGCCAGTGCCAGCCAACTCGTCAATTCCATACCCTTTCCTTGTCTGCACGCTGAATGTAAATACCTGGGCTCAGGGTAAGGGGCAGCTTGTTATGCCAGAAGTGAAAGTTGTGAATAGATTCCATAGCCAATGGCTATAGTCTGGTACAACTGACTGGGCTAGCGGGCACGAACCAGCAGCTTGCGGCTCTCGGCAATGGTGCGCTGCAGGTGCTCCCGCAAGAAGGGGTAAGCCAGCTCGCGAAACCACTTGTGGGCAGGATCCTGATGATGGCGCTGATGCCACAGCAGATGATACTGCTGGGATCGAGTCGCAAATGGCAGATCCTGAAAGGTGAGCCCGTGCTCGCGGGAGAGCTGCCAGGCAATATGGGCAGGCGTCGTCATCAGGCAATCGGTGCGCAGCAACACCTCCACCGCAGCCTGAAAGAAAGGTACACGGGCAAACCAGCGCCGAAGCAGCCCCTGCGGCGCCAGCACCTGCTCTACCGGGCTGTCCTTGTCTCCGCCGCCACTCACCTGCAGATGGGGCCAGGCGAGATACTCATCCAGGCCTAGAGGATTGCCCGCCAACGGGTGGTGGCTGCCCATCAACACCACCAGCCGATCTTCTCCCTGATGCAGACCACGGATCTGCTCCGGCACCAGATCCGTGATAGTGGAAACCAGATCCAGCTCGGATTGCCACAACTGTGGCAGCTGGCGCTTGTCCCACAGACTGTATTCCAGCGCAGCCAGGGGCGCTTCCCTGGCCAGCGCCGCACAGATATCCGGCAGAATATGCTGGGCCACGTAATCGGACGAGGCGAGTCTGAATACCCGCTCGCAGCGGCCAGGGTCAAACCCGGGCGCCTCATAGAGCCGCTCCAGTGCACAGAGGGAGTCAGACAGCTGAGCCGCCAGCGTCTCGGCCCTGGGCGTCAGCAACCAGCGTTGCCCTTCACGCACCAGCAGTTCATCACCAAACTCGTTGCGCAACTGGCCGAGCTGCTTGCTGATGGAAGGCTGGCTCAGGTGCAGCAGCTCCGCCGCCCGGCTGATGTTGCGGGTCTCCAGCAACACCTTGAGGGTCGGCAACAGGTTGAGATTGGCTTTGTGCAAGGGGTGACCCCATCCATGGTGGAAAGCCCTATCTTAGGGCAGAGGCGTCTTTCGTTTTAAGCAAAATTTCCCGCTATTTTCGGCCACAGACGCCACCTGTCGAGCCGCCTTGCAGCCAGATGACCACTCAGGTAACCCTTCAGATAACGATGACCACAAGATGACAGTGGTTGTCTCGTGCGGCATAATTGCGCGATTTTCCGCCCGCGGGCGATCCACTTTGAGAAGCGGTAACAAGATGAAATACGCCAATATCACCGGTTGGGGCAAATGTCTGCCTCCCTCTGTGCTGACCAACGATGACCTCAGCACCATCATGGATACGTCGGATGAGTGGATCTATCCGCGTACCGGTATCAAGGCCCGCCGGATCTCCCATGTCAGCACCTCGGATCTCGCCACCCTGGCCGGTCGCCGCGCCCTCGCCTGTGCCGGTCTCGACGCCAGCGATCTCGATGGCATCATACTGGCCACAGCCACCCCGGATAATCTGCTGCCGAGCGCCGCCTCTGCGGTGCAGAAGAAGCTCGGCGCCGTCAACGCCGCCGTGTTCGACCTCAACGCCGCCTGTACCGGTTTCGTCTACTCCCTCTCCGTCGCCACCTCTCTGGTACAAACCGGCATGATGAAGAAGGTGCTGGTGATCGGCGCCGAGCGCCTGACCTATCTGCTGGACTGGGCACGCCGGGACACTGCCGTGCTGTTTGGCGATGGCGCAGGTGCCGTAGTGATCGAAGCAAGCGAGCAGGAGTGCGGCCTTATCGCCAACAAGCTCGGCTGTGACAGCGAAGCGCGGGAAATACTGCACGTCCCGAACTTTGGTACCGATCGAGTGCGTTTTGCCGATGTCGATGGCCTCTTCACCTTCAACTTCGAAGGACCAGAGATCTTCAAACGCGCCGTGCGCGGCATGGGAGAAGCTACCAGCTCAGTGCTGGCTCAAGCTGGCATAGACCCTGAACAGGTCGATCTCATAGTGCCGCACCAGGCCAACATCCGCATCATCGAGACTCTGGCCAAGCGCATGAATGCCCCCATGGAAAAGGTGATGGTCAACATCGAAAACTACGGCAATACCTCCGCCGCTACCGTGCCCATCGCCCTGTGCGAAGCGCTGGAGCAAGGCCGCGTCAAGCCGAACTCCTATCTGCTCACCGCCGCCTTCGGTGCCGGTCTGACCTGGGGCGCCGCCATCATCAAATGGGGCGATCGCGTCACTCCTGTCGGCCAATGCGATGCCGAACTGCCCCCATGCGACAAGAGTGCGCTGGAGCTGATTGCCCACGCCGTCGAAGGCTGCCAGAAGGCCCACGCCAACCAGGCCTGATCCTCATCGGGAGCCTGATCATCAGGCTCCTCTCTTCTCCCTTTACCACCTTCCCACTCGTTAGATCATCACCACGCTACCGCATCCATATTCCAGTTTTCTCAGTACTCCCCCCCGAATAAGACCAATTCGCAACCAAGTACTTTTTTTGCGCTAACCTTACTGAGCCATTTGTAACTATGGGTTCAGGCGCAGCTCATCCTTCTTGTCACCAGCGGGAGAGCGGCGGGTTCCCATCTCAACTCACGTGCAGGGATGAGTTCGCGTATGACAGATCACAAGACGGCAGAGACCACTGCATTCTGGGACCCGGTGAGCTGGGCATCTTGCCTGGGCATAGGCCTGCTCAGCACCCTCTTGCTGGTGCTGGCCGGCAGCCCCCTGCCTTATCTGCTTGCCAACGGCGCGCTGGCGCTGGGCGCCGCCGTGTGGAACTCACACCACTATCACAACAAGCAGGAGTCAGGACCCCACGAAGAGGAGCAGGCTCATACCTGGTCAGCAGCCCAGCTCAACCACTCCATCATCGGACTCGAGCAGGTGTGTGAAAAGGCCGTCCCCATCTGGTCACAACAGATTGAAAACTCTCGGCTGCAAACCGAAGAGGCCATGATCGATTTGACCCAGCGCTTTGCGGGGCTCACCACCAAACTGGAAGAGGCAGTAGCCGCCTCACACGATGCTGCCGGGGATCTGGGGGGGGCAAAGTCGGCAGGCATGGCCGCCGTACTCGCCGAGAGTCAGGCCCAGCTCAATCAGGTGCTCACCATCATGCATTCGGCGCAGGCCAATCGCGACGCCATGCTGGCAGAGATCAAGACCCTTACCGCCTACACCATAGAACTCAATACCATGGCGCTCGACGTGGCCAAAATAGCCTCCCAGACCAACTTGCTGGCGCTCAATGCCGCCATCGAAGCCGCGCGGGCTGGTGAGGCAGGTCGTGGTTTTGCCGTGGTGGCCGACGAAGTTCGCACCCTCTCACGCCTCTCCAGCGAGACGGCCCAAAAGATGACGGACAAGGTCGACACCATCAACACAGGTATCGGCCGCGCCTTCCAGATAGCAGAAAGCGCCGCCGCACGAGACCAAGCCGCGGTCAGCGACTCTGAACGCGCCATCGAGCAAGTACTGGAGCGCTTTCGTATGGCTACCACCAGCCTGTCGGAATCAGCCGTCTTGCTGCAGAGCGAGAGCGCAGGGATCCACAGGGAGATCTCCGATGTCATAGTGTCGTTACAGTTCCAGGATAGGGTCAGTCAAATACTCAACCACGTACGCCAGAACATGGACAGTCTCTATGACCACCTGGTTTCTTCCCGCAACCGGCCCCATCAATCCGGCCCCCTCCAGATCGATGCAGACAGCTGGCTGGCTGAGATGGAGCTCTCCTATGCCACCGATGAACAACGCAATATTCACCACGGCCGCCGCCAAGCCACTGTGGTCAACGCATCCAGCAATACAGACGTCACTTTTTTCTAGGAGAAAACTATGCCCAAAACAGTCCTGATCGTGGATGACTCGGCAACTATTCGCCAAGTGGTCGGCATGACACTCAAGGGAGCCGGATACGAGGTGATGGAAGCCTGCGATGGCAAGGATGCCCTCAGAAAACTCGACGGCAAGAAGATCAATCTCATCATCAGTGACGTCAACATGCCGAACATGGACGGCATCAGCTTCGTCAAGGAGGCCAAGAAACTGGCCAGCTACAAGTTCACCCCCGTCATCATGCTGACCACTGAATCCCAGGACAGCAAGAAGCAGGAGGGGCAAGCAGCCGGGGCCAAAGCCTGGGTGGTCAAGCCGTTCCAGCCAGACCAGATGCTGGCGGCTGTCGCCAAGCTCATCATGCCCTGAGCCTGGAGGCGACCATGCCGCTGCACATAGAGACGGGTGAGCACAAAACCCTGGTCAAAGTATCGGGGGAGATGACCATCTATACCGCCGCCGAACTCAAACAGGCGCTCACACCCCTGCTCTACCGCCAGCAGGCGCTGGAGCTGGATCTTTCTGGGGTATCCGAGATGGATAGCGCCGGACTGCAACTGCTGCTGGCCGCCAAGAAAACGATGCAGCAAGGGGGTTATCCGCTGCATCTGGTCATGCACAGCCATGCGGTGCTTGATGCGCTGGAGCTGTGCCAGCTGGCTGCTTTCTTTGGCGATCCCACCCTTATTCCCCGCGCAGATCACGCCTAGGCAGTCCCAGTGACAAGGAGGCATTCGTGAGCATCAATCTTGATCAGGCCCTGCAAACCTATATAGCCGAGGCACGCGAACTGCTGGAAGAGATGGAATCTTCCCTGCTGGCCCTGGAAAACGACCCGGAGAACAGCGAGCTGATCGGTGCCATCTTTCGGGCGGCACATACCATCAAGGGCTCCGCTGGCCTGTTCGGCTTGCAGCCCATCGTCAGCTTTACCCACATAGTCGAGGATCTGCTCGATCAGGTGCGCAATCAGCAACTAGGGATCACGACTGCGCTCATCAAGGATCTGCTGGAGAGCCGGGATCATATCGAGCGACTGGTCTATCTGGTTGCAGAGCTAGGGTCGGCGCCAGGGGACGATGAACTGGCGCAAGACGCTCAGCTGAGGCTTAATTTGGCTCGGCATCAAACTGCCAGCCAGAGCCAGCTGCCGGAGCGCACTGCGTCAACCCCCCCGGACCCGGTCAGCAAGGAGGAGGGGCACACCAGCGCCACTTCCCTGTGGCACATCTCCCTGCGCTTTGGCCCGGATGTGCTGCGTAACGGCATGGATCCCACCTCATTTTTGCGTTATCTCGGCACCATGGGCACCCTCTGCGCCATCGAAACCCTCCACGATGCCCTGCCCGACTGGGAACATTTTGATCCGGAAACCTGCTACCTCGGCTATGAACTCGATGTCGATACCCAGGCTGACAAGAGCACCCTGAGCGATGTGTTTGAATTCGTACGTGACGACTGCCGCATCACCATATTACCCCCGCATAGCAAGATTGCTGAATACATAGACCTCATCAATGAATTGCCGGAAGACAACGACATGCTGGGGCAACTGCTGGTCAAGACAGGAGCGTTGACGGCAAGCGAACTGGCTCTGGGCCTGCAAACTCAGCATGACGACCAGCGAACAGAGAACAGCAAGCTGGGAGAGATACTGGTCGCTCAGGGTGCAGTCGACGGAGTCGTGGTGGACGCGGCGCTCAAGAAACAGAACCAGAACAAGGAGAACAAAAACAAGGAGGGACGCTACGTTCGGGTACACGCCGACAAACTGGATGAGCTGATCAATCTGGTCGGCGAACTGGTGGTCGCCAGCTCGGGGGCCAGCCTGCTGGCACAGCGCTCGCGGGACAGCCAGCTGCAGGAGGCCAACTCCACCATCGCCATGCTGGTTGAAGAGATCCGGGACGGGGCCTTGCACCTGCGCATGGTGCCCATCGGCGACACCTTCAACCGCTTCCAGCGGGTCGTGCGGGATGTCAGTCACGAGCTGAACAAGGACATTGCGCTGGTCATCACGGGCGGAGATACCGAGCTCGACAAGTCAGTGGTGGAAAAAATAGGCGATCCCCTGATGCATCTGGTTCGCAACTCCATGGATCACGGCATAGAGTCGGCCGAGCAGCGCCTCGCAGCCGGCAAACCGGCAAGAGGCACCTTGACCCTCAACGCCTATCACGACTCCGGCAGCATCGTCATCGAGATCCTGGACGACGGTGCCGGACTCAACAAGGCAAGGATCCTGCAAAAGGCGCAGGAGCGGGGGCTGGTGACCGCCGGCACAACATTGACGGATCAGGAGATCTATCAGCTCATCTTCGAGGCTGGCTTCTCAACCGCCGAGGCCGTTACCAACCTCTCGGGCCGGGGCGTCGGGATGGACGTGGTCAAACGCAACATCACGGCCCTGCGCGGCAGCGTCGAGCTGGACAGCAAGCCGGGACAAGGCACCCGGGTTCAAATCAGACTGCCACTGACTTTGGCCATCATCGACGGCTTCCTGGTTCGAGTCAGCACCACCCATTACGTCATCCCGCTCGACATGGTGATCGAATGCGTGGAGCTGACCCAGAGTGCACTGGCTGACACCCAGGGACGCAACTACATCAATCTGCGTGGCGAGGTGCTGCCATTTGTCCGGCTTCAGCACTACTTCGACGTCGAGGGGGCAAGAGGACGCAGGGAAAACATCGTCGTCGTCAGTCACGGCGGCAAGAAGTCCGGGCTGGTGGTCGACGAGCTGCTGGGGGAGTTCCAGACCGTCATCAAGCCGCTCGGCAAGCTGTTTCAACGCCTGCAGGGAATCAGTGGCTCCACCATTTTGGGGGGGGGCGAGGTCGCCCTGATCCTGGACATCCCCTCCCTCATTCAACATGCCATCGATCAGGAGCTGGGTCAGCTGAGCCAGTACGCCATTCCTCGCATGCAAACCCAACCAAGAGCCAATTAACGCCAGGAGCCAGTCATGTTCAAAAACTCCACCATTAAAATGCGCCTCACCATCTTGCTCTGCCTGTTATGCGTGCTGCTGCTGGCGGTGGGCGGGCTGGGACTTTACAACATGCAGAGCAGCAATCAGGGCCTGCAGAGGGTGTATAACGACCGGGTGGTGCCGCTCAAGCAGTTGAAAACCATCTCCGACAATTACGCCGTTGCCATCATAGACAACGTCAACAAGGCCAATGCGGGTCTCACCAGTGCCGAAGAGGCGCTGCAACATATCCAGCAGGCCCAGCAGCAGATCAAGCAGGAGTGGCAGCACTATCAGTCCACCGAATTAACGGGTGCAGAACAGAAACTGTCAGCAGAGGCGGGCAACCTGTTCAGCGCGGCGGATCGCGATATCGCCCAGCTGGAGCAATTTCTTTCGACCCAACGCGGTGTCATCACAGGTACGCTCAATGACTTTGACGGCAAACTTTATGGCTCCATCGACCCCATCGGCAACAAGATAACCGAGCTGGTCAACCTGCAACTGGATGTCGCCAAATCCGAATATGAGCAGGCCCAATCCTGGTATGACACCATGCTGCTCACCATGATGGGGGTGATAACAGCAGGCATAGTGGCAGCGGCCTGGTTTGGCATCGTCCTCATCCGCAGCATTATTGCCCCCATCAATCAGGCGCTGCAGGTAGCCAACCACCTGGCAGAAGGCAATCTGGATGTCACCATCACCATTGGTGCCCATGATGAAGCAGGCCAACTGCTGATGGCCATGCAGAACATGGTCAACAAGCTGACCTCTCTCATCAATGACATTGAAACCCTGGTCACAGCGGCCGTCGAGAAGGGGGATTTCAGCTACAAGATAGCGCTGGACAACCGGCAGGGGTACATCAAGCGCCTGTCCGAATTGCTGAACCAGTTGTCCAATGTTACTGACACCAGCCTCAAGGATGTGATGCGCATCGCCACCGCCCTGTCTCAGGGAGACCTGACCCAGAAAATTGAGCAACCCTACCCGGGCATTTTTGGTCAGACCAAGGATGGCCTCAACAGCACCATAGACGCCTTGACCGCCATTATTGAAGAGGTGCGCAACGCCGCCGACAACCTCACCAACGCCTCCAATCAGGTCAGTACCACGGCCCAATCCCTGAGCCAGGCCACCAGCGAACAGGCCGCAAGCGTCGAGGAGACCAGCGCCTCCATCGAACAGATGAGTGCCAGCATCAACCAGAATACCGACAACGCCAAGGTCACTGACAACATGGCGAGCGGCGCCGTGCTTGAAGCCACCGAAGGGGGTCGCTCGGTACAACAAACCGTGGCGGCAATGCAACAGATCGCCCGCAAGGTGAGCATCATCGATGACATCGCCTACCAGACCAATCTGCTGGCACTCAATGCCGCCATTGAGGCTGCACGGGCCGGTGAACACGGCAAGGGATTTGCCGTGGTGGCCGCCGAGGTGCGTAAACTGGCCGAACGCAGCCAGATAGCGGCGCAGGAGATAGGCGAGCTTTCTTCCAGCAGCGTCGATACCGCGGAAAAGGCAGGTAGCCTGCTCGACAAGATAGTGCCTTCCATTCGCAAGACATCCGATCTGGTGCAGGAGATCAATGCGGCATCCGGCGAACAGGCCAGCGCCGCCAACCAGATCAGCATGGCCATGAGTCAACTTAACCAGGTGACCCAGCAGAACGCGGCCAGCAGCGAAGAACTCGCCGCCACCGCCGAGGAGATGAGCTCCCAGGCCAACGAGCTGCAGCAAACCATGGATTTCTTCTCGCTGGCAAACCTGGCCAAGCCCTCAAAGCCGAGTGACAACTCGCATAGAGGCTCGGCCCCCAGAGGCAAGTTTGTCATGCCTGCCCAACACCCGCTGCACGGCAACACGGCGCCGCAACCCCTGGTTGACGAAGCCGACTTTGTCCGCTTTTAATCGGAGAGACCCATGAGCATGTCAACCGAAGTGGCCGCGCCCCCCAGCACACTGGCCCATGACAATCAGGGCGACGCCCAATACCTGACATTCCTGATCAATGGCGAGATGTTTGCCATCAATATTCTCGGGGTCAAAGAGATCATCGAGTACGGCAACATCACTCCTATCCCCATGATGCCAAGCTTCATCCGGGGCGTGATCAACCTCAGGGGAGCTGTGGTATCAGTGGTGGATCTCAATGCCCGCTTTGGCAACGCACCCTCCAGCATCACTCGCCGCAGCTGCATCGTCATCATCGAAGGAATACACCCGGATGACTCGGAGCATGGCAATCAGGACATAGGCGTCGTGGTGGATTCGGTATCTGAGGTGCTGACCATTCCCTGCGACAAGATAGAGCCGCCCCCCAGCTTCGGAGCTCACATCCGGGCCGACTTCATCAGCGGCATGGGCAAGGTGAATGGAAAGTTCGTCATTCTCATCAATACCGAGAAGGTGCTCTCCATCGACGAAATGGCACAACTCAGCGAACTGACCCAGCAGCAGGAACGGCAGTTGGAGCACAGAGTGCAAACCCCTTAAGCAGGGTATTAAAAACAGCAAGGGTGACGCTCACACCACACAGCAATGGCATGTCGCACAAGGATAAGGCTCATGACTCAATCATTCTTTGGCAATCTCTTCGGCAACGGCAGCGCGCATGCCTTGCTGCAAACAGAACTGACCCAGCTGATAGGCGCCACACGCACCCTGCAGCAAGGGATAGCGCAGGGTGACCTGCCAACCCAGCTTGAACCGGGCACACTCAGCGGCCCACTGCGGGAGCTCTGTCAGGAGTTCAATGCCGTGATCACGCTGCTGGGGCAGCGGCTCAGCAGCAGCCTCACTACCATCAGTGACAATCAGGCGCGCTATGACGAGAACCTGCGAGTACGCAAGGCGCTGGATGGCGCCTCGACCAATGTGATGATCGCCGATAACAACCTCGACATCGTCTACATGAATGAAGCCGTGCTCGCCATGCTGGGGCAGGCGGAATCCGACATCCGCAAGGATCTGCCCAACTTCGACACCAGACAACTGATGGGCAAGAACATAGATACCTTTCACAAGGATCCGTCCCACCAGCGCAGCATGCTGGCCAAGCTGGACAAGACATACCGCGCGCAGATCTCGGTCGGTGGCCGCATCTTCTCCCTCATTGCCAACCCTGTCTTCAACGACAGCGGGGAGCGACTCGGTTCAGTGGTGGAGTGGGCCGACCGGACCAAGGAGATCGCCATCGAAAACGAGGTGAAAGCGGCAAACACTGCGGCCAAGCTCGCCGCCGCCGAAAGCCTGCGGGTCAAGAAGGCGCTCGATGGTGCCAGCACCAACGTGATGATTGCCGACACAGACCTCAACATCATCTATATGAACGAGTCAGTCAGGGCAATGCTGAGCGAGGCCGAATCAGACATTAAAAAAGAGCTCTACAGCTTCAACTCCGCCACCCTGATGGGTGCCAACATCGACAGCTTCCACAAAAATCCCGGCCATCAACGCAGCATGCTGGCCAAGCTGAACAACACCTACCAAACCCAGATACTGCTCGGCGGGCGCACCTTCTCCCTCATCGCCAACCCTGTGTTTGGGGACGATGGCGAGCGGTTGGGATCCGTGGTCGAGTGGTCGGATCGCACCAAAGAGGTCTCTATCGAGCGGGAAATGTCGGAGATAGTGCAGGCAGTGATCAAGGGCGAGCTGCACCGCCGCATGGACCTGACCGGCAAGAGCGGCTTCTTCCAGACACTGGGGGAAGGCATCAATCATATTGCCGAGGTAATAGACACCAGCCTCAACGACGTCATCAGGGTGGTGCAATGCCTGGCCAGGGGCGACCTGACCCAGACGATCGAGGCCGACTATCCCGGTGTGTTCGGCACCACCAAGGACTCCCTCAATCAGACCATAGTCTCGCTGACCAACATAGTCACAGAGGTAAGAGGGGCTTCTGACAACCTCTCCAGCGCCTCTGAGCAAGTCAGCGCCACCGCCCAATCCATCAGCCAGTCGAGCAGCGAGCAGGCATCCAGCATGGAGCAGACCAGCGCCTCCATAGAGCAGATGAGTGCCAGCATCAACCAGAACACAGACAACGCCCAGATCACGGATGGCATGGCCAGCAAGGCCGCCAAGGAGGCGATGGAAGGGGGTGAAGCGGTCAAGCTCACGGTCGATGCCATGAAGCAGATCGCCAAGCGGATCGGCATCATAGATGACATCGCGTACCAGACTAATCTGCTGGCCCTCAACGCCGCCATCGAGGCGGCGCGGGCAGGAGATCATGGCAAAGGCTTTGCGGTGGTTGCCGCCGAGGTACGCAAGCTGGCGGAGCGCAGTCAGGTAGCCGCCCAGGAGATAGGCGAGCTGGCTTCCAGCAGCGTCGACATGGCGGAGAAAGCGGGTCGCCTGCTCGACCAGATGGTGCCCTCCATCAACAAGACCTCGGATCTGGTGCAGGAGATCAGCGCCGCCTCCGCCGAACAATCCACCGGCGTCAGCCAGATCAACATCGCCATGAATCAGCTAAGTCAGGTGACTCAGCAAAATGCCTCCTGCAGCGAGGAGCTGGCCGCCACCGCAGAGGAGATGAGCAGCCAGGCCGAGCAACTGCAACTGGCCATGGAGTTCTTCACCCTGGAGCAACACAAAAGCGGCGCGAGTCAGAAAGCCGCGCCCCCCCGTGCTGCTACGCGAGGACGATTCGTGACTGACGGCAATGGGCAGGATGGATTCGGTACCTCCCCTCGCCCCCGCAACGATGGGGATTTTGTCCGGTTTTAATCGAGGGGCCGGGTGAGCATGGCTCCCCCGACCCAACCCTATCGCCACAGGGAGCCCGACCGTGTATCAGACCCAGTTGCATGATGATGAATTTGCGCAGTTTCAACGCTGGATCCACCAGACGGCGGGCATTGATCTGTCACCGGCCAAGAAAGCCCTGGTCGCCAGCCGGCTGTCAAAACGGCTCTGCCACTATGAGCTGGAGAGCTATGGTGACTATTTCAGCCTGATCATGAACCAGAGGGGGGCCGAGCTGCAGGTCGCGCTGGATCTGCTCACCACCAACGAGACCTACTTTTTCAGGGAGCCAAAGCACTTCGAGTTTCTCAGCGAGAAGGTACTGGCACGACTGCCAAAAGAGAGGGGGGTGAGAGTCTGGAGCGCGGCCAGCTCATCGGGCGAAGAGCCTTACAGCCTGGCCATGACCCTGGCCGAGACATTGAGCCAGGGCAATTGGGAAGTCATCGCCTCGGATATTTCGACCAGGGTGCTGGAACAGGCGAGAGCGGGGCAATATCCCATGGAACGAGCCCACAATATTCCGCTCTCCTTCCTGATGAAGTACTGCCTGAAGGGCGTGGGGTTTCAGGAGGGAACCTTCATCATCGATCGCAAGCTCAGGGACAAGGTACAGTTTCGCCACATCAATCTGAATCAGGAGCTGCCCGACATCGGCATGTTCGACATCATTCTGATCCGCAATGTGATGATCTATTTCAACCGGGACACCAAGGGACAAGTGCTGCAGCGTCTGGTGCCGCGCTTGAAGAAGGGGGGCTACCTCATCGTCAGCCATGCGGAAAGCCTGAACGGCCTGCCCCACGGCTTGCAACTGGTATCGCCGTCCATCTATTTGAAACCATAAGGGTTTCAGAATGAAAGAGATCATGCTGCAACCAGGAGAGTTCTTTTTTGGCCAGGATGACACCATCATTCGCACCCATCTGGGCTCCTGTGTCGCCATTACCATGTGGCATCCGGAGCAGAAACGGGGTGGCATGTGCCACTACATGCTGCCAAGCCGGGCTCGCAGCGATGACCCACTGGATGGCCGCTATGCCGATGAAGCAATCCAGTTATTTATCAATGAAATAAGCAAGTACCCCGCCCCCATTCACGACTATGAGGTCAAACTGTTCGGCGGCGGCAACATGTTTATCGAACAGCAGACATTCACCACCATGAATGTGGCCATCAAGAACATCAAGGCAGCCTGGCAACTGACGCAGCACCTGGGCCTGACCATCAAGGCCCATCATCTCGGACATGCAGGACACAGAAGCCTGATCTTTGAACTGGCCAGCGGCAATGTCTGGGTTCGTCATCATCGGCTGCCACATCGTTAAGGGAACGGGAATGAAACAGATCAAGGTCATGCTGGTGGACGACTCCGCCGTGGTCAGGCAGGTGTTACAGGCCATTCTCGAACAGGAGCCGGATATCAAGGTGATAGCCACCGCCTCGGATCCGCTGTTTGCACTGGAAAAACTGAAAAAAGAGTGGCCCGACGTGATAGTGCTGGACGTGGAGATGCCACGCATGGATGGCATCACCTTCCTCACCAAGATCATGGCCGAACACCCTACCCCGGTAGTTATCTGCTCGTCCCTGACAGAGAAAGGCGCGGAAACCACGCTGCAGGCCATGGCCGCCGGTGCGGTGGACATCATCACCAAGCCCACGGTCGGCCTCAAAAGCTTCTTGCAGGAGTCGGCACAAGCCTTGGCCATGGCGGTGCGCGCAGCCGCCCAAGCCAATGTCAAACGGCTGGGCAAGGCGCCCCCGTTGATCGTGGCGGCCAAACTCAGCGCCGATGCCATCATGCCGCCAGCCAGCCAGCATGCCATGGCCCAGACCACGGAGCGGATCGTGGCGATCGGTACCTCCACCGGCGGTACCCAGGCACTGGAAGCCGTGCTGACGAACCTGCCACGGGTCTGTCCCGGCATCGTCATAGTGCAGCACATGCCGGAGAAGTTCACCGCCTCCTTTGCTGAGCGGCTCAACAGCCTTTGCCAGATCGAGGTGAGAGAGGCCAAAAGCAACGACAGGGTCATTCCGGGTCTGGCACTCATAGCCCCCGGCGGCAAGCACATGCTGCTCAAGCGCAGCGGCGCCTATTATCACGTCGATGTCATGGATGGCCCCCTCATCAACCGCCATCGCCCCTCGGTGGACGTACTGTTTCGCTCGGTCGCCAAGTTTGCCGGCGGCAATGCCACCGGCATCATAATGACGGGCATGGGAGATGACGGCGCTCGCGGGTTACGGGAAATGCTTGAGGCGGGGGCCAATACCTTCGCCCAGGATGAGGCATCCTGCGTGGTGTTCGGCATGCCCAAGGAGGCCATCAAGCTCGGGGCCGCCCGTCACATACTGCCGCTGCAGGATATTCACCACGCCATAGTGGGTCGATAAAGCGCGCGTTCAGCCACTTGCGAAGTGTGCCCGGCCTGCCGGGCACAACTGTTTCAGGCGGGCATGTCGTCGAGCAGGGCAAACAGCCGGTCGATCTCGGCCGACGTGTTGTAGTGCATGCAACCTATCCGCAAGACCCCCTCGCTCACCCCCAACTGTTCCACCAGCGCCAGCGCATAGAAGTGGCCGGCCCAGCTACAGACCTGATGCTGACCGAGAAATTCCGCCATCTCGACCGGCGTATGGCGGTTAGAGGTGAGGGCGAAGGTGGGGGTGCGCCCCTGGCTGTCATTGATGCCATGCAGGGTAAACCAGGGGCGCTCGGCCAGCTTGGCCAGCAGGTGGGCGCTGAGCTGTTGCTCATGGGCGTGGCTGCGGGCAAATGCCAGATCGAGACGGGCCTCCAGATCATGTTCGGCCGCATCCAGCCCGGAGAGGGAAGCCAGATACCCGATGGTGGCCTCGACTCCGGCCAGCGCTTCCCAGCTCTGGGTGCCGGTTTCCCACTTGCCGGGTGCCACATTCTTCGCAGGCTCCACCTTGTAAGGGGTGAAATGCTCCAGATGGCGGTGCTTGCCATACAGGATACCAAGGTGCGGACCGAAGAACTTGTAGGCGGAGCAGCCGAGAAAGTCACAATCCCAGGCCTGCACGTCGATGCGCTCGTGAGGGGCAAAATGAACAGCGTCCACATAGAGCAGCGCCCCGACCCCGTGCACGGCATCGGCGATGCGAGGGATATCGACCAGAGTACCCGTCGTATTGGAAGCCGCCGTCACCGCGACCAACCGTGTCTTGGGGCACAACAGGCTGAGCAGATGCCCGTAGTCGAGCCCGCCGTTCGCCACATCCACCCGCACCTGATGCACAACAACACCGCGATCAGCCGCCGCCTGCTGCCAGCTTGACACATTGGAGTAGTGATCCAGCCCGCTGACGATGATCTCGTCCCCCACCTGCCACTCCCGTGACAGAGCGCGGCTGACCGCAAACGTCAGGGTGGTGAAGTTGGCGCCAAAGACGATCTCCTCGGCTCTGTCAGCCCCAAGCAGGGTCGCCACTGCCTCTCTGGCTCGCTGCGCCTGCTGCTCCGTGGCTCGGGCCGAGAAAAAAGGCCCCCCCAGATTGGCGTTGAAGCGGCCGAGATAGTCAGTCATGGCGGTGAGCACGGAGTGAGGCACCTGGGCGCCGCCCGGGCCGTCAAAGAAGATGGGGGTCTTGCCATCAACCAGTTGATTGAGGGCGGGAAACTGGCCGCGCAACACGGCAATATCGAGAGGCTGCATAGAAGAGTCCACAGTCCATGTTAACAGTTGAATAACATGGTGAGAGTAAAATGGCGCAGCAGCAATGTCCATCTTTGAACCGGTCAGCCATCACAGTTACATGATGAGGCCATATTTTCAGTATAAAATGCTGGCAAGCTCTCCATGGCATGCTTCTCCATCAAGGCTGGGACGCGCGGGCGACTCGCCGCTTTCATGCCGGTAATCAGCGTAGAAGTCGTTGATAAGGATGAAAAATGAGCGAAAGATATCAAAAAATGACCGACTCGCACTTTTTTGTCGCCAGATATCACCAGAAGGGGTTCACAAAGCTGCCGGATCTGATAGTATGCGCCTCGCACTTGGGGAGGGGTTCCCGAGCGGCCAAAGGGATCAGACTGTAAATCTGACGGCTCTGCCTTCGAAGGTTCGAATCCTTCTCCCTCCACCATTCAAGTGCAAATTGTAGTGACAATCAGGAAATATCCCGTGGAGGGGTTCCCGAGCGGCCAAAGGGATCAGACTGTAAATCTGACGGCTCTGCCTTCGAAGGTTCGAATCCTTCTCCCTCCACCATTTTCCCGATTGCAATGGCTGAATAACCTATGCTTTACCCCTGTGGAGGGGTTCCCGAGCGGCCAAAGGGATCAGACTGTAAATCTGACGGCTCTGCCTTCGAAGGTTCGAATCCTTCTCCCTCCACCATCATTTAGAAGACCCGGCCTGGTGCCGGGTTTTTGCTTTTTAAAATTGCATCCATTTGACACTGTCAGATCTGACAATTGCATCATCCGCTACTTTTAGAAACAGTAGCCTTCATACCTTTCAGGGACATAGCGCGCCATGTTTGAGATTTGGGATGAAACAGGACAAGCAAGCGGCTTGACGCTGCCACAGCTGCAACAGCGGCTGGTCAGCTATCAGGGCGATGTCATGGTGCGCTACACCAACCGCATCGGCCTGCCGACTACGCTATTCCTGACCATAGCCAAGGGTCAGGCCTACCAGCGCTTCAAGGCGAATAAACCCCTGCTCGACTGGTCGTGGCTGGCGCAAGCAGTGCATCCGGATGTCATCCGTGAGCCCCGGTTCTCCTATCTCAGCTCAGTCTCTTCCTGATCCCTCTTCTTGGGGACTGGCAAGCAGCAGAGTAACTCATCGACTATCTGCTGCAACACAGCCCTGAACCCGGCCAATTCGGCCCCACACCGCTCGGCCCCCTCCTTGCGGATCTTCTCCTCCAGATGCCAGGCCTGCTGCGCCAAGTCATCTACCATCATCATGGAGATGGTGCCGGCCTGACGGTGCACCCAGTTAGCCAGCCCCTTGTCGTCGTCATGTACCAAAGCAAGGGATTGTTCCAGCTCCTGGCGAAATAGCGTCATCATCTGGTCAAAAGGCTCTCCAACGCCGAAAAACGTCTGCAGGGATGTCATATCAAGCAGTTTGGGGACGGACAATATGTGCCACTTCATCAATATCTGGCGAAGCCCGTCCAGCAGCACGGGTTTGCCCAGCACATCATTCATGCCTGCCGCCAGGCAGCGCTGCGCCTGCTCCGGCATCACATTGGCCGTCATGGCGATGATGGGGAGCCGCGCCAGTCCCTCGACAGTGCGCACCTGGCGGGTAAAGTCGTAGCCATCCATCACCGGCATCTGGCAATCACACAGGATCAGGTCGTAACTGTGCTGTGCCAGCATGGCGAGCGCCTGCTGGCCATTCTCGGCCAGATCGCACACCAGATTGAGCTGCTTGAGCTGGCGCTGCACCAATACCTGATTAAGATGATGATCCTCGACCACCAGCAGCCGGTATGGCAAAGGCCGGGAAGTTGGCTCCACGGGAATATGGTCGGGCAGCAGTTGCTCACCCCGTCCCAGCTGCCGATAGCACACCTCACGCACCGCTTGCCAGGTCAAGGGATTGCTGTTGAGCCAGTAACGCCCTTCACGCAACTGATAACCCAGCGCATTGCTCAGTGGGGCAACAGAGATGCAGGGCTCAGAGAGATCCGCCCCATCGGCAAATAGCAAGTCGACCCCCTGCCGTTCATCGCTTGTCTGCACGCCCAACGACAGCAGGTGCAGGCGCAAGGTATGGCGCAGCTTGCCATCCTCCAGTGCCATAAAGGCACGCAACCCCATGAGGGTGGAGTCATATTCACGACGCTGCTCAAGGGGCAAGGTGACCGAGAGCCCGATGAAAGTCCCAAGCCCGGGCGCGCTTTCCAGCCTGAGCTCTCCCCCCATCAATTCGGCCAGGGTATGACTGATGCTAAGACCAAGCCCGGTCCCGCCATAACTGCGGGTGGTGGCGCCATCTGCCTGCTCAAAGGCGTTGAAAATACGGGCCTGCGCCTCGGTACTCATGCCGATGCCGGTATCCTGCACCCCGATCAGCAACCGCTGCTCCCCGTCTGTTTGCGCCTCCAGCTTGATGGAGAGTTCGATAAAGCCGCGCTCGGTGAACTTGATGGCATTGCTGACCAGGTTGAACAACACCTGCTTGAGTCGCAGCACATCCCCAGTGAAGCGGGCGCCCACCTCATCATCGACACGCAGGTAACACTGCAGCCCCTTGCGTTGTACCTCAGTGCTGATCATGGTCAGCACACTGTCGATCAATTCGCGCAGTAAAAAAGAGCTCGGCGCCAGCGCCATCTTGCCCACATCCAGCTTGGAGTAATCCAGCACATTGCCGATCAGTTGCAACAGTCCCTCGGCCCCCTGGTTGATGATGGCAACCATCTGCCGCTGCTCCAGGTCGAGCGACGTAAAACTTAGCTGCTCCGCCATGCCGACGATGCTGTTCATGGGGGTACGGATCTCATGGCTCATGGTGGCCAAAAATTCAGCCTTCTTGCTGGCCGCATGCTCGGCGATCTCCTTGGCCCGCGCCAGAGCCTCCTCCACCTGACGGCGGTGCAGGATCTCCTGGCGCAAACGCCAGTAGGCGATGGAGAGTGCGAGAATAAACAAGGTGACACCCGTGCCAACGGGGATCAGGGTTTGTATCAGCTTTTGCCACGGGATCCCTTCGCTGTAGTTCACCGCCAGCCAGGTATTGCGGATCTGCTGCTTCTCCTTGTCACTCATGCTGACAAGGACCCGATTGATCAGCGGCAGCAGGGGAGCATAGATGTCACGCACTGCAACAGCCAGTTCATCCTTGAAGGGGGTGGGCGCCACTATATGCAGGCTATCGTCGAACTGCTTATTGATAAGGCGCGACACTACCACCAGATTGCCTATATAAGCATCCCCTGACCCTGCGGCTACCATGGCCAGACCGGCTTCAGGGCCCGAGACTACGCTAACCCTGATATCGGGAATGCGATTCTTTAGCTCGGCAACGAGCATGCTGTCGGTCACGATCAGATGCTTGCCTGCCAGTTCGGCAAGGCCGCCCACTGTACTGTTGCCACGGGCCATGGCGATGATCACTGGGAAGGCGGTAATGGGCTGACTTATTTCCCAACCAACCATGCGTTGGCTGATACGGGTTGGAATAATGGTCAAGTCCACCTCCTGATGCAGCAATGCCTGCAGCAGCTCGGGCCAACGTTGATCAGTGCGGTAGCGATAGGCTAGACCCAGCTTTTCCTTGAACAGCGCAAGATAGTCACCGATAAGACCGCTCACCTTGCCACTGTTATCCGTGTAAGAAAAAGGCTCCCAGCTCTGAATAAAACCTAATTGCAACGGAGGAAGTCGAGAGAGCCACTCACGCTCATCGGGCCGCAGCAAAAAAGCGCTATGCCCCAAGAAACTCAGGCTGTTATCCCCCAACCAGCGCTGCTCCAGAACACTGCGATCTTCCACACTCAATGCCTGAATAGCAGTGTCAAACCGGACCCCCAGCCTGGGCTTCCGCTTGCTGATCCCCAGATGCAAGCTCTCCATCAGCAAAGGGGACTGGGCCACCACTGCCAATTCGGGGTGCCGGGCAATAAATTGATTGGCAACATGCAGGTTGCCAATATAGGCATCGGCCTGCTTGTCAAGCACAGCCTGCATGGCAGAACTGGAGTCCTGAAACAGAATACGAGAGACATCGGGATAATGGAGACGGACCAACTTTTCGGTCAGAAAACCGGCTTCAATAGCAATCCTGGATTGACTTAAGGCACTGACATCCTGAAAAAAAGAGGTGTCATGGCGTACCACGACCACAGTCGGTGACGAATAATAAGGGCGTGTGTATGAAATACATTCCCGTTCTTCCGAGCGAAAGGCATCCAGTAAAATATCGACTTCACCTTTGCAACTGGCCGCATATAACCGGTTCCAGTCGGGGTATGCTTTCCACTCAATCTGGTAGTCAAGGTTCTTGGCCAAGATGGTCATCAATTCGGCGCTAAAGCCGCTGCCATTATGGCCATCCCACTGTTGATACGGCCCCCAGCCGCCCACCAACAACCCGACTTTGATAGTGGGTAAGGCGACTTTGCTTTCAGCAAGAAGAGGTTGACTTAATATACTGATATTAAATACCAATATGACGACCATGCATCGAAATATCACCACGAGAGGACACCTCATCGTGACAACCCAGAAGGAAATGACATCATATTAACGCTCGAAAAAATGCGGTGCGCAAAGTAGTATAGAAATGAGATGTTTGATAGTTTAAATATTATTCGCTGTTTTATATGGGGCTCACCTATGTCTTTCAAGATCATTCTTGCCGACGACCACCCACTCATACTGACCGGGATCCGCAGCCTTATTGCACATAACCAACCTGGTTGCGAGATTGTTGCCGAGGCGCATCAAGTCTCCGAACTATTAAACACATTGCAGCAACATAGCTGTGATCTGTTGATCACCGATTTCAGCATGCCAGGGGATGAGCGCAGCGATGGCTTGACCATGATCCAGCAATTGAAACGAGATTATCCCACCCTGCCTATTATCGTGCTGACCCAGATCCATAATGCCGGTATCTTGCAGTCGCTGCTCCAGCTAGGAGTGAGCGGTGTCCTGCTCAAAAAAGCAGTGATCAGTGAATTGTCCGATGCCATCCGCCAGATATTATCCGGCCACAGCTATATCGGCAGTTCGGTGAAAACCCTACTGGCCGAAGCCGGGCTGGATCATCACACCACCTCGATTCAACTCACCCCCAAGGAGAGCGAAGTTGTGCGTTTATTGGCCAGCGGCATGTCCGTCACCCAGGTGGCCGAGTACCTGCATCGCAGCGTCAAGACCATCAGCACCCAGAAAAAGAGCGCCATGTTGAGATTGGGCATTACCAGTGACAGTGGCCTGTTTTTTTATGCTAATAAGCACGGTCTTTGTTAAATACTTCAGTTATAAACAGGCTCTATCATAGCATCCATGATGATAGTTACATTTCCTTTATATGTACTCCCAGGATAATTCATCATATTCTTCACTTTATCTTTATCAATTTTAAAAGAGAATAACCCATTGGAGATTGGTTCATTTTTTTCAAAATTTTTCTTCACTGTCGGACTCAATAACACATTGCCTTTTGCACTCTTTTTATAAATAGACATAGAGACCAAACTGGCATTTTTGTCACTCTTTATCTGACACGAGTCATCGACAGTGCTCAGGTATTGACACTCCAGCTTAATCCAGTATGGAATACTGCTCGTAATCTGAACAGGCATCACTCCGCTTAAAGACGGCGTTTTATCTCCATGGCGCCATCCTCCATCAGGCTGTAAAATAACTTTACTTCCAGTAGGAGGAAAAACAACTTTCAGATGATTTCTAACCACTAATGAAAATTCTAAGTCAACAACTGTTGGAGAGCGGTACGTTGAGCTGGTAAAATCAATATCCTTAGTTGATCCAACACTTAAACTTAGTCTTCCTTTATACGTTCCATTACTAATGGAACCGATATTGACTGGCATAAGTTTATACCCAATATAAAATTTCCTTATTTTCCCAACATGAGGAGCTGGATATTGAGACCATAGGGAAAAATCACGACTAAAGCATACACCGCCTCTTTTCTGAGCACTTGCGTCAATTGCATAAAAAAGAGTATCTGTTCTATCCCCTTCAAGTGATAAAATGTAATCAACAAGTTTGCAATTTGAGTTTACATCTGCAGCTGCAGTTTCATTATTTATAAAATAAAATCGATTATCAATACTATACCCAGTATGGGTCATAGAAAACTGCATGGTTACGGGAAGGCCATTCTCATTGAATAACTGAACTGTTTTTTCACCGGGAAAACTGTGATAAAAAATACGTTCCCACCAAGTTCCCTGCTTTGCTAAAGGCCGATCGATATCTGAATCAATTGCAATGACTCGGGAGAGATTGTCATTGCAAAATACAGACAATGGTAGTGGTTTGCATGGATCAGTGATTCTGAACTCATTCTCACCCGGATTTTTTAACGACTGCGCATACTCAGCATTTACTTTTATGACTACAGCCTGTGCGAAGGAAAATGGCATTAACACTGCTATCAAACAAATAAATTTAATCATGGTTTAACGAGCTCAATATGGTTTCAGGCTGTTGGCAGGATAGATCACCCAGCAGAATCACTTCTTGTTGCGAAGGCTTTTTCTCGATGTTAACCGGCAGCTCACATTTCAATAACCCATCCATCTCCATTCTCAGCATGGGATTATGCTCGCTCATCTCCACCGCAAAGAAGCCATCGGCCTCGCTGACGGTGCGGCCCGCATGGTTGACCACCATGGCCCCCTTCAGTGGCGTCCCCTGCCCATCCAGCAGGCGGCCTATCACTGTCACTGTCTTCATCACCCGGACCTGGTGATAGGCCACGCCGCCCTTGTTGAGGTGATAGGGCAAGACGTTGGGACGAATGGTCATGGAAGGGGCATTCTGCCAGGCCATATCCAGCTGCACGGCACCACTGCGATAGGCGGTGACGGGCACCAGATTACGACCTGGCCGCAACTTGATATTGCCCCCCTGATCGTCATCGGCGCGCAGGGTCAGCTCGGGTATATCGGACTCCACATCCACTATCATGCCCGCCTCGTGTCCTTGTGACTGGCCTGTCATGATCAGGCGGCCCTCATCGCCAAACGCCAGAGTACTGTCAAGGTTGATCCCCCCGCTCAGGGCCCGGTTATAGGAAGACGACTGCAGGTGAGCGTCACCGCTGACCAAGGCCCCCTGAAACCTGGCGTAGCCCGCCGTGCCGACACCGTAGCTGTCGGTGGTCAGGTTGGCCCCCACACTCTGCAGGGCACCCCACTCCAGCAACTGCTGGTAACTGAGGGAGGCATTGCGCTCCTGCCCGCCGGAGCGGGAGGTCCGGCTGCCGATGCCGATGGCCAGCAGGCTGCGGTCTCCCCCCAGGTTCATGCTCAGGGAGAGCATGCCCCCCCTGTCCCTCGCATTATCGGTACTGATGCTGCCCGGGCGGTCAAACACCGTCAGGTTCCAGCTCACCGTCTGGCCAAGCAGATCACCGTTGTAGCGCCAGCCCAGATCGGCCCCCAGCCCGCGCCCCACCTGATGAGCCAGATAGAGGTTGGCGGAGTGGCGCTCATCGAGCCGCTGCTGCAACGACAGGTTGCTCTGCTTGAGGTCGCGGCTCTCCCCGGCGGCTTGCCCCTGCTGGCGCTGCTGCTGATGGCTCAGCACCAGACTGCCCTCGCCATAGTGATACAAGGCCTGCATATCGAAACCGCTGCCCAGCGCCTGTGTCGCCATCAGGTTGCCAAACAGCCGCCACTGATCATTCAGGCTCCAGTCGGCCGAGAGGCCATGCTGCCAGCGCTGGTCGATATACTGGCTGGAAGCCCCGACGATCACCGAGGCGGTGAGCAGATGGTTGAGCATGACGCCGCTGCTCAGGGGCCGGACCGTCTCCTCTTCCCAGTTGCTGAACAAGCGGGTCTGCTGGCCCACAAACAGGTTGAAGCGCCAGCTTTCATCCGGGTTTTGCCAGTTCATCGGCTTGTAGATCATCTCTCTGCGCCGCTCGGTCACCTGACCATCTTCCAGCACCCGCAACTCCACCTCGTAGATGCCGGCGGGCAGCACCTTGGTGTCGAGGGCCTGCAAGCCCGAGATCACCTGCTGCGAGTTGATGAGCTGCCCGTCCCGATAGATCTCCACCATGCCGGGCCGGCTCGGAGTGACATAGAGCGGCGTCGTACTGGCCTGGCCCTGCTCTATCAGCAGGGTGTCAGAGTCCCCCAGCATGACCCCCAGCACGGTCGGGGTTCCGCCGCCAAACAGGGTGGGTTGGCGTACCAACCCCTGGGCATAGGGCGAGAAGTAGCCCAGCCGGTAGAAACGCCCCTCTCCCTCACGCTCGGCATAAAGTTGCTGCACATGGTGCTGCGCCGCCTGCCCGTTGCCGGACTGACTCACTTCCCCCTCCAGCAGCGGGGTCCACTGGCCTATGCTGCCCTGGGCCATCAGGTTGTAACGGCCACTGCGCTGCTCCCCTTCCCCCTGGGTCAGGTTCAACTGGTGGCGCAGCAGGGCGCCATAGCTGCCGGTTGTGGGCAGACTGTAATAGCGGCTAGCGTGCAGTCCCTTTTCGGCACCCGCCGTCAGCACGGACAACTGGGAGTTTTCCAGACTGTACTCCAGCGCCAACACCTGGTCAGCGCACCGATTCTGGCAAGGGCCCAGCAGATGAGGCTCACTCAACACCTCGCTCCAGCGCTGGCGGTCCCGTTCTTCCAGCTCGCTCTCGTGGCTGTCGGTCAGGGCCAGCAGTTGCACGCTGGTGTCTTTGCCCAGCACTATCTCGCCTTCCCCCAACAGTTGCCCATCCACCAGGATGCGCACCGCCAGCGGGACGCCGAAGAAGTGATCGGCAAAACCATCAGGCAAATCTTTCGCTTGCTGCAGCAGATCAAGGGGTTGTGTGGTTCGCCCTCCCGTGGCCCAGGCAGGTACGCACAACACAACCAGGATCAGCAGGAAAGAGAAATACGGCACGACCTGTCTCACTCTTCTAAACGCAGACGAAAAGGCTCCCCGTGACGGGGAGCCTCCACCAATCGGCTTATGCACCGCCTTTGGGGGCTTCCGATTCAAATATCATGTTCACCACCCCCTGGTAGTTGCCTGGCTTGTAGCCGGCGACCGGGGCATCCGCCGGGATCACTTCCAACCCCAGCAATTTGCCGGTCTTGGCATCATCGGCCTTCATTACTTCCGCCGAGGTGGTCCCCAGAGTGACGCCACCAATCTTGACGGTCAGGGGGATGTTGTCATTGCCGCTGGCCATCACGGCCGGGTTGGTCAGATAACCTGTGATGGCACCTACGGTGCTCTTGGCATCCAGCTGCTTGCTCAGCTTGTCCAGTTTCTTGGTATAAGGGTTGTAGGCCAGCTTCTGCGGCGTACTCATCCAGTTGTCCCCGCCGGTCGGCTGTACATAGAAAGCCTCGGTCGGGATCTGGGCAGTCACAGTGACCTGATGCTCAATACGTTCCGCCGCCATCAAGTTGGCCGATACCAGCATTGCCAGAGGCGCAGCTATCCATACTTTCATCACTCTCTCCTCTCTCGGATATAAGAAACATCAGTGACCAATCACCATGCTTCTGCTCTTGTCACCCTCAATCAGTTCAAACCGATAAAGGTGATCGCTCTTTTTCATCAATTGCTTTTTCATATTCGGCAATAGATGAATTTTTCCGGGTGTTGAACAGTTTTTTCCCCGTCCATCACACTCCTCAAAAAAATCCAGCACTATGGTGACATTGCCTTTATTCACGACAGTGGTCATGGTATCGGTCTTGATCAACTGGGTATCAAAGCGACTCTCTTTTGGCATCACAAAAATAATGGCGCCGAAACCGGTCAATATATTGACCCCGGCCGAGACTTGCTGTTGATTCTCCTGAACCATATTGGCATCCAGATCGAACCCGTCCTCCTGTTTTGGCAACACAGGAATAAAACGGACTCTGAAGTAACGCTCCTTGTCCCGTTCCCCCATATACAACAGCCGTGTTGCCTGCACCCCGTTGGCCGGAATAATCATGCGTGATGGGCTGGCAATCAGCGCCCGGCGTCCCTCTGTCAGCTCAGGTGACTCATGGGGTTGGCCGGCCTCATCATAAGTTATTTCGTGAATCGCCACCTTGACAAAGGCGGTAGCGTCACCCTGATTTCGAATGCGTTTTAAATAGGTGCTTTGCTGGCCTGACATATAGTCATAAAGCGTCCCTATGCTGATCTCAGCCGATGCAAACAGGTTACCGCTGAACATCAGCAGCAGGATGAGATATATTCTTTTCATTTTTATTCCAGACTGGTTTTCACATGCCGACGTTCATTTAATAAATGCCATTTATTAAAAACGGAGTCAGTTGCATATCGCTGGAGCCAGTCTAGGTAGAATGACGGGGGAAGTTAATCAGAATAGTCCTATATTGACTACGCAAAATCACGCCAATTATCAGACTATTCCTACGGTGTTTTGATCTTTCCCTCCTGTATTATGCGCAGCCATATCCGTCTATCAGGTGAGTGCCATGTTTGCGTTCAAAGAAGAGTATCCGATGAGTGACATGGCAACCGTGGCGGTGGCCGAGGTGGCTGTGCCCTTTTATCAGCCGATCATAGGTCGCGACCGTCAGGTCAAGGGTTATGAAGTTCTGGCCCGACGTTGGGATCCACAACGTCAGAGCTATCAGGGCATCGACTTTCTCTCCCTCAGCCAGGATGAGTCCCTGCATGTGGATATCGTCATGCTCAGGGCCATCATGCGCGATCTGCCTACCCTGGCGAAGAGCGGGCCCTATGCCCTCTCCATCAACCTCAACCCCATGCTGTGCAGCCCGACCTATCAGAATCTCTTGCTGCTGGTGCTGCTCCAGGCGAGCAAGGCAGGGATCGAGATCTGGTTCGAGGTGCTTGAACACGCGCCACTGCACAGCCAGCACAGAGCCTTGATCGAAGTGCTGCGGGATCATGGCGCCCATATCGCCTGCGATGATTTCGGCACTCTGGAATGCAACTTCCAGCGGGTGATGGCGCTGCCCTACGAGATCATCAAGCTGGATCGCTCCCTGTTGCTGCAGGCGGCGCGCACGCCCCATGCCCTCAAGATGTTGACCGGTCTGGTGGAATACCTGCAGCGACTCGGCATGAAGGTGGTGTGTGAAGGGGTGGAAACCCTGACCCATATCGAGGTCGCCAACCGACTCGGCTGCGATTATCAGCAGGGCTACGCCTACGCCATGCCCTCCCCCCTCTCCCGCTGGGCCTGATCGGACCCACAGATTCATTGCGACTCGCACTGGCATCAGCTACCTGCCAAATTGCATGATGGCGTGGGGGCGAGTACAATCTCGCACCCCGTATATCAGGTGCATCCCCTGTGATCCTGCATAATGATGTACGCCATCGGGTAGTTGTGGCGCGAGCGCCGTCTCGCACCACGGCTCAACCAATCCGGCGCCATCAGGTGGCGTCGTCCTGATTTGCAATCAGATACTAAGAGTCCAACATGTTCAGACCAGAATTGCTCTCCCCCGCCGGGACCCTCAAGAATATGCGTTACGCCTATGCCTATGGCGCCGACGCCGTCTATGCGGGCCAGCCACGCTACAGCCTGCGGGTGCGCAACAACGAATTCGATCACGAGAATCTGCAGCTCGGCATCAACGAGGCCCACGCATTGGGCAAGCAGTTCTATGTGGTGGCCAACATCCAGCCCCACAACTCCAAGCTCAAGACCTTCATCCGCGACATGCGTCCCGTGGTGGAGATGAAGCCGGATGCGCTGATCATGTCAGATCCGGGCCTCATCATGATGATGCGCGAAGCCTTCCCGGAGATGCCCATTCACCTCTCGGTGCAGGCCAACGCGGTCAACTGGGCGACGGTGAAGTTTTGGCATCAGATGGGCCTGACCCGTGCCATCCTGTCGCGCGAGCTGTCGCTGGACGAGATCGAAGAGATCCGCATGCAGGTGCCGGAGATGGAGCTGGAAGTCTTCGTCCACGGTGCCCTCTGCATGGCCTACTCAGGCCGCTGTCTGCTGTCCGGTTACATCAACAAACGCGACCCCAACCAGGGCACCTGCACCAACTCCTGCCGCTGGGAGTACAAGGTGCACGAGGGCAAGGAAGATGACGTGGGCCAGATAGTCCACCGCCAGGAGCCCATCGCAGTGCGCCCGGACAACACCCTGGGGCTCGGCAAGCCGAGCGATGCGCTGGTGCTGCTGGAAGAGTCCAACCGTCCCGGTGAATACATGACGGCGTTCGAGGACGAGCACGGCACCTACATCATGAATTCCAAGGACCTGCGCGCCGTCGAGCACGTCGAGCGCCTGACCAAGATGGGCGTGCATTCGCTCAAAATTGAAGGCCGTACCAAATCCTTCTACTACTGCGCCCGCACCGCCCAGGTCTATCGCAAGGCCATTGACGACGCAGTCGCCGGTCGTCCGTTCGATCCGACCCTGATGGGCACCCTCGAGAATCTGGCCCACCGTGGCTACACCGAGGGCTTCCTGCGCCGTCACAACCACAGCGAGTACCAGAACTACGATTACGGCTACTCGGTTTCCGACACCCAGCAGTTCGTCGGCGAGATCACCGGTCGCCAGGGCGACATGGTGGAAGTGGAAGTGAAGAACAAGTTCCTGGTGGGCAACAGCCTGGAGCTGATGACGCCGCAGGGCAACGTCAGCTTCAATCTGGAGCAGATGCAGAACCGCAAGGGCGAGCTCATCGACACGGCGCCGGGCAACGGCCACGTTGTCTATGTGCCCGTCCCCAAAGAGATCGACATCAACTACGGCATATTGCTGCGCAACCTCGGCGATCGCCAGGACACCCGTCAGCCGCACTCGGCGGCCTGATATGTCTCTGCTCATCACCGACAAGTGCATCAACTGCGACATGTGCGATCCCGAGTGTCCGAACCAGGCCATCAGTCTGGGTGAGGAGATCTACGAGATAGACCCCAGTCGCTGCACCGAGTGCGTCGGTCACTATGAGAAGCCGACCTGTATCAGCGTCTGCCCCATCGATTGCATCATCTGGGATCCCGCCCATGTGGAGACAGAGGAGCAATTGCTGGAGAAGTTTGTAAGGATGCACCGGCAGTAGCGTCTGCGTCTCACAGACTGCATCATCCGGGATCCCGCCCACGTGGAAACCGAAGATCAGTTGCTGGAGAAGTTTGTCAGGATGCACAGGCAGTAAAACTCCTGCAGACAGTCGTAATAAAGCCCCGCATGCGGGGCTTTATTACGTTTGGTGCTGGCCGAGCCTAGACGTATTCCATGAAGACCCGGGAAGTAAGCTTGGTGATGAGCTCGTAGGGGATGGTGCCAATCTCGTCGGCGACCCGTTCCACCGGCAGCCCCTCACCCCAGAGCACGGCTTCGTCACCGGACTTGTCGGTAGCGCCCGGCCCCAGATCCACTGTGGTCATGTCCATGGAAACGCGGCCCACCAGCGGCACTATGCGGCCATTGACCAGCACTGAGGTGCCGTTGGGCGCCATGCGCGGATAGCCATCGCCGTAGCCGATGGCGATGACGCCGAGCCGGGTATCCCGGTCCGACACCCAGTTTGCGCCATAGCCCACCGGCTCGCCCGCCTTGTGATCTCGCACCGCAATGAGCTGGGTCTTGAGGGTCATCACAGGCTGCAAGTCGTAATCCTCCGCCACCGTATTGGGGAAGGGGGATACGCCGTACAGGATGACGCCGGGGCGCACCCAGTCGCAGTGGGAGTCTGGCCAGGCCAGAATACCCGCCGAGTTCGCCATGGCCCGCTCGCCCAGGAGCGGTGCCGTGAGGCGACTGAACAAGTCGATCTGTTCGCGGGTGGCCGATTGTTCAAGTTCATCTGAGCGGCTGAAGTGGGTCATGATGTTGAACGGCTGCACCACGTTCTTGCACTTGGCGAGACGCGCGATAAAGGCGGGCATCTCATCGCTGCGCACCCCGAGCCGGTGCATGCCGGTGTCGAGCTTGAGCCAGGCCACCACGGGAGCCGGCAGTTCGGCCTGCTCCAGCGCTTCGAGCTGCTCCCAGGTGTGCACCGCCGTTTGCAAATTGTTGGCCGCCAGCACTGGCAGATCGGCGCTCGAGAAGAAGCCTTCCAGCAGCACTATGGGTTTGACCACGGCGCAGGAACGCAGCATCAGCGCCTCTTCGATGCGGGCCACTGCGTAGGCATCCGCATCCACCAGGGTACGGGCGACCGGCAGCAGGCCATGACCATAGGCGTTGGCCTTGACCACGGCGATGATCTTGCAATCGGGGGCGTGCCGTTTGACCACGGCGAGGTTGTGGCGCAGGGCCGCTGTATTGATTTGGGCAATAGCCGCTTTCATCTGTTTTCCCTTACGAGGGCATGATGGCGCGTGAATGCACCAGGCACCGTGTGGTGTCAGCCCTTAATTGTCATCATCGAAGGCCGGACCGGCATAATTGTCGAACCGGGAAAACTGTGTCCTAGATCTGGGGGGACCCAGGCACCGATATGGGTGCGCAGACCGACCCCTGCTTAGTAATCATCATCAAACGCCGGACCGGCGTAATTATCGAACCGGGAGAACTGCCCCTGGAAAGTGAGTCGCACTCTTCCGATGGGGCCATTACGCTGCTTGCCGATGATGATCTCGGCAATCCCCTTGTCGGGACTGTCATCGTGATACACCTCATCACGGTAGATAAACATGATCAAATCCGCATCCTGCTCGATGGAGCCGGACTCCCGCAGATCCGAGTTGACCGGGCGCTTGTCCGCACGCTGTTCCAGGCTTCGGTTTAGCTGGGAGAGCGCCACCACAGGGCACTGCAACTCTTTTGCCAGCGCCTTGAGGGAGCGGGAGATTTCACCTATCTCCAGGGTCCGGTTGTCGGAGAGCGCGGGCACTCGCATCAGCTGCAGGTAGTCGATCATGATCATGGAGAGGCCGCCGTGCTCACGGGCGATACGGCGCGCGCGGGAGCGCACGTCGGTCGGGGTGAGGCCGGAGGCGTCATCGATATACATCTTGCCCTTCTCGAGCAGCAATCCCATGGTGGAGGAGAGGCGTGCCCAATCCTCGTCGTCAAGCTGACCGGTACGCACCTTGGTCTGGTCGATGCGCCCGACCGAGGCGAGCATACGCATGATGATCTGCTCGGAGGGCATCTCCAGCGAGAAGATGAGTACCGGTTTCTCGGCGGTGAGTGCCGCGTGCTCGCACAGGTTCATGGCAAAGGTGGTCTTGCCCATGGAGGGACGGGCCGCCACGATAATCAGATCCGAGCGCTGCAGACCGGCGGTCATCTTGTCCAGATCCCCATAACCGCTCGACACCCCGGTCACCCCGTTGTGGGGGGTCTTGAACAGCTCTTCAATCTTGTCGACCGTCTGCTCGAGGATCAGCTTGAGCGGCTGCGGCCCCTCGTTGGCACTGGTACGCTGTTCGGCGATCTGGAACACCTTGCTCTCGGCCAGATCGAGCAGATCGCCCGAGGTGCGCCCCTGCGGCTCGTAGCCTGCTTCGACTATCTCGTTGGCGACCGAGATCATCTCCCGCACGACCGCCCGCTCACGCACTATCTCGGCGTAGGCATTGATGTTGGCGGCACTCGGGGTGTTCTTGGCGATCTCCACCAGATAGGCGAAACCACCGGACTCCTCCAGCTGCTCCGAGCGCTCCAGCTCCTCTTGCAGCGTGATGAGATCGATAGGATTGCCCGCATTGGAGAGGCGGGTCATAGCCTGGAAGATCAGCCGGTGAGGGCGGCTGTAGAAATCCTTGTCGATCACCCGTTCGGCAACCCGATCCCAGGCCTCGTTATCCAGCATCAGGCCGCCCAGTACGGACTGTTCGGCCTCAAAAGAGTGGGGAGGAACTTTCAGCTGTTGTGTCTTGGCGTCTTTTTTCGCCGTCACTTGCTCTGCCATACACATAAAAACCGCAGCGGGAAGGGGACGGGAATTTTACAAAAGAAACCCCGCCATCGCGAGTGCTAATGCACGCTATTCACTTCTGTCTGACACAAGCGCCCTCCTGATGGTCAATGGCGCCGCTTGCTGATGAAATATGCCGCTGTCTCATACCATGATGAAGGGCCAGACCAGGGTCTGATCCTGCTGCTTGGCTCTCGTTTTGTTGCGCAGCTTGCGCTCCTTGCGGCTCGGTCGTCGATTTTTCATTGCCATTCTCTCCTCTGATTGCCCCGGAATGGGGTGTAATCTGTTCATGAATAATTCATGCCAACGATGTTAATCATAGCCGCAAGCTGCACTACAACGAGGGACAGGCAGCCTGTCATGCACCTCGCTGAGCTTGCTAAAGCAGACCATGTCCCCATCCACTGATGAGAGTGAAAAGAGTCAAAATGAAAAAGATGCTGACCCTGTTTGCCGTGATCCTGGCCATTGGCCTGGGGGCACCCATTGCCGAGGCCAAGAAATTTGGCGGCGGTAAATCCTTTGGCAAGAGCTACAAAACAGCTCCGGCTCAACCGGCGGCCAAACCCGTCGACACCAAGAACCCGGCGGTCGGGGCTCAGGCCGCACCGAAGAAAGGCGGCATGATGGGCGGCCTGCTCGGCGGCCTGCTGGCCGGTGGTCTGTTCGCTTACCTGCTGGGTAGCGGCGCCTTCGAAGGTCTGCAAGGCATGGACATGCTGCTGATCGCGCTGCTGGCGTTGGGCGCCGTCTTCCTGTTCCGCGCCATGCGCAAGAGCAAGGCCCCCTCGCCTCAACCACAGACGGCCTACGCCGGCTATCAGCCGCCATCGGCTGCGCCGCAGCAGTTCGAACAGAGCAGCAGTGCGCCGCAAGCGACCGGCTTTGCCGACAGCGACGTGCCGTTCCGTCTGCCGCCAGGTTTTGACATGAACAGTTTCCTGTCCGGTGCACGCGATCACTATCGCACTCTGCAAGAAGCCTGGAACGCAAACGACTTGGAAAAAGTGCGTGAGTATGTGAGCCCTGAGTTGTTCGAACAGCTCAAAGCCGAACGCGCAGAGCTGACCGGCGAGCAGCATACCGAAGTCATGTATGTGGATACCCAGCTGGTGCGTGCCGACTACGGCAGCGACTGGGCCCAGGTCAGCGTACGCTTCAGCGGCCGTTACATGGACCGTCAGGAGCAGGTCGAGGAAGACATCAAAGAGGTGTGGCACCTCGAGCGTAACCTGGCCAAGGACAATGCACCCTGGCACATTGTCGGTATCGAGCAGCTGTAAACGCTCTTTATCCTGCGAAGACTACAGAGGCGGCCCAAGGCCGCCTCTGTTATTTTTAACTCCCTGCGTGCCCTCTCCAACCCCCTCCCCTGCAAGTCCAGCCACAGCCCCTCAATATGGTCGCTATGAGAATGGTTCGTGATTGTGTAGTATGACCGCCCTTTTTTTGTTCAATTTCCGTTCACCGAGGCGTGGTTCATGGCTCTCTCTTTTCTGCGTAGCGGCAACATGCCTCGTTTGCTGGCCAGCCTGCTGTGCTGCGCAACCCTGATCCTGGTTTCCCTCGCCACTCTCTATTGGCAGACCTGGTCCATGACCCGCCAGCAGGCGCAAAATGCCGCCGAGCGTGCCATGGTGCAGATAGACAGCGCCCTCTACCACTCTACCCAGGCGGCCCGGGCCGCACTGCCGCTGGTGGGCCGCCCCTGTCACGAGGTTGCCCGCGAGCTGAGAGTACTGGTTGCCACCTCCCCCTATGTACGCTCGGTCAACCTCTCACGCCATGGTCGCCTCTACTGCTCTTCCATCTTCGACGAGATCAACCTGAAAGATGAGCTGCAAAACGGCCAGCACCAGCAGCTCAAGCTCAAAGCCGTCACCCGGCTCGGACTCAAGCCCTCGCTGCTGTTCTATCGCCTGAGCGAAGGCGATCATGGGGTAGTGGTTGCCATCAACCCCTACCACCTGAGCAAACCGCTGCAATGGCGACTTGGCGGGCCCAACAGCTGGGTGCAGATAGGTGAGCAGTGGCTCGATATCAAAGGCCGGATCCACAACGGTATCGCCCCTGTTTTTCGGGGGTTCAACTACCCGCTCAGTTCGACGGTATTCGGCTACAGCCTCAATCAGGGATTCCCGCTGGAAGCCGTGTTGCTGCTCACGCTGAAAAAGCAGAGCACCGTCATCATCTTGATCCTGACTCTGGGCGGGCTGGCCGGCCTTGCCACCTATCGCTGGTGGAGCCATATCTCCACCCCGACCCAGGAGCTCAAGCGCGCCATCATCAAGCAGGAGTTCATTCCCTACCTGCAACCCATCGTTTACAGCAAGAGCGGTCAGCTCCATGGCTGCGAGGTGCTGATGCGCTGGCAGCACCATCGTCAGGGGTTGATCCGGCCGGATCTCTTCATCCCGCTGGCGGAGGAGAGCGGCCTCATCATACTGATGACCCAGACCCTGATGCAGCAGGTTCGTCTGGAGTTTGCCCCCCATGTGGCGCAACTGCCGCCCAGCTTTCACTTCGGTTTCAACATCTGTGCCCAGCACTGCCAAGAGATGAGCCTGATCGACGACTGCCGCCGATTCCTGGCTGCCTTCGCCAGCAATCCGGTCACGCTGGTGCTGGAGCTGACCGAGCGGGAACTGATCACCCCCTGCCAACTGACCGACCAGCTATTCGGCGAGCTGCGCCAGATGGGGGTCAAGATAGGTCTGGACGACTTTGGCACAGGCCACTCCAGCCTCACCTATCTGCAACAGTTTCACGTGGACTACCTCAAGATCGACCAGAGCTTCGTCGCCATGATAGGCACCAATGCCCTCTCTCGTCATATTCTTGACAGCACCATCAGTCTGGCCACCCGGCTGGGACTGGAAACCGTCGCCGAAGGGGTCGAAACCCAGGAGCAGGCTGACTTCCTGACAGAGCGCAACGTCAACTACCTGCAAGGCTACCTCTATGGCCGTCCGCTCACCCCGGCCCAGTTCCTGCGGCTGCTGCCCGCCCCGGTGCCGGAGCAGACAGACCCCTATCAAGCGGCATGATCCCTCAGCGACGCTCGGGTGCCGATGCAACAATGTGAAACTTGTCATTAGTCTGTGGCAATGGCGTTAAACAATCTGGCAAACGTTTGTTTGCTTTATTAATGTGCAGTAGCTCAAAGGAATCAGCTCTCTTTATTTCCAATTACTGCTTTTTGCCTAGAATCGCCACACTCCTGTCATACAGGAACGATATACAGGACAATAACAACAAGAGGATTATTACCAATGAAGAAGACGTTACTGGCCGTCACCGTCTCTATTACTCTGCTCGGGCTGACCGCCTGCAATTCAGAAAACAGCAGCAAGGAGCATATTCCGCTGGATCTGACCATTGCCCATATCAATGATACCCACGCCCACCTCGACCCGACCGAAAATGCGCTGGCCATCCAGCCCACCGGCCAGGAGCTGTTCAAATTCTACGCCAAACTGGGCGGCTATCCCCGTCTGAAGTTCAAGCTGGACGAGCTGCGCAGCCAGGCCGCCAATGAAGGCCGCAACTTTATGGTGCTCAACGGTGGTGATGCCTTCCAGGGCACTCTCTACTTCACCCAGTTCAAGGGGGAAGAGGAGTCTCGCCTGCTCTCCGACATGGGTATCGATGCCATGGTGCTGGGCAACCACGAATTTGATTTGGGCAATCAGGCCATTAAAGATTTCGTCTCACGGGTGAATTTCCCTGTATTGGCTTCCAACATGGTGAAATCCAGTAGCGCCACTCTGAAAGACAGTGAAAATATTCATGAATATGTCATTAAAGAAATAAATGGCGAGAGCGTGGGTATTTTCGGGCTGGTGCTGGAAAATATGCATGATATCTCTTCACCGGATACCGATACCCAATTCCTGCCGATGATTGAAACCGCCCAGAAAATGGTCGACACCCTCAAGTCAAAAGGCGCCAACAAGATCATCATGGTCACCCATATCGGTTTGCAAAATGACCAGGCCGTCGCCAAGGCGGTCAACGGTATCGACCTGATTGTCGGCGGTCACTCCCAGACCTTCCTCGGCGACATCAACGAGATCAACACCATAGGCTACACGGCCCACAACCAGAATCCGGACGACGACAACACCTATGCCCAGCTGGTCGGCAATCCGGACGGTGGCAAGACCTGTATCGTGCAGGCCGGTGAATGGGCCAAAGGCTATGGCCTGGTCAACGTCTCCCTGAGCAAGGAAGGCCAGATCACCAAGTGTGAGGGGCGCAATACCCTGATGACGGGCGACGATTTCACCAAGGACGTGGCCAAGAAGAAAGAGCCCCTGAGCGGCAGCGAGCAGACCAATGTGGTCGACTTCATTACCAAGTCACCCGTCATCGAAATCGTGCCGGAGAACACCGCCATGCGCGATGTGATCGACACAGAGTACAAACCGGCCGTGGCCGAGCTCGAGGCCAAGATCATCGCCGAGGTGCCGACCAAGTTGCCCCATGTGCGCGTGCCGGCCACCCCGGATGGCGCGGGTCTGATCGATCCTCTGGTAGCCGAATCCCTCTACTGGAAGCTCAACAAACTCAATACCAAGGTCGACTTCACCATCCAGAACGCCGGTGGTGTGCGCGCCGATGTGAACGCGGGCCCGCTCTCCGTCGGTTACGTGATGGGCACCTTGCTGCCGTTTGGCAACAAGATCGCTGCCTTCAACCTCAAGGGTAAGGACGTGCGCGCCACCCTGGAGTACGCTGTTGACTATTCCATCGGCCACGAGACGGGGATTGGTGCCTCCAGTGGTGCTTTCCCGTACGTCGGCCACCTGAGCTACACCTATGACGGCAAACTGGCCAAGGGTTCCCGCATCACCAAGCTGGAGCTGCTGGACGCCAATGGCCAGTGGCAGCCGCTGGACGACGACAAGGTGTACCGTGTCGGTGCCAACACCTATATCGCCTCCGGCAAGGATGGCTACAACGGCCTGCTCAAGCGCGAAGAGCTGCCCAACAAGGGTGACTATGTCGATTCCGGCGTCGGTGAGAACGAGATGTTCATGGAGTATGCCGAGTCCCAGGGTACCCTCAATCCGCTGCCCTATGCGACCGTGACCTACTTCAAGCCCTGATCAGGCTCACACGCTATTGCAACGGCGCCTGAGGGCGCCGTTTTTATGGCATACTCCCCGCCCATCGATGCCGAGGAGAATGTTTGATGGCCAAATACGACAAGATTTCCCCCGAGACCCAGCAAGAGGCGCAGAAAATTGCTCGCGCCAACCAGAAGCCGGGACAGACCAAAGAACAGACCCAGCTGATCGCCCAGGGGATCCAGAAAGGCATAGACGAATACAAGAAGCAGATGAAGGCGCGGGCTCGCGAGGCCAGTCGCCAGAAGAAGTTGCAAACCAAGGCAAAACAGCAGCCGCAAGCCGGACATGAGGAGGAGGGCGACATTGAGCTTGTCGAGGTCTCCCGCCAGCATCCTCTGCCCTGGATCCTGTTGCTGCTGAGCTGGGTTGGCTTTGCCGCTGCCTGGCTAGGGTTGCACTGAGCGCGCAAACCTTTACCTGGGATCCTCTTCACAGGCTGGGGGCAGCATGCTGGTCATCTTCCCTTCCGACTGATTAAATCCCGCCTCTTGTCGTCTGGAGACTTGCCATGAACCCGGCCCCCTTCTATCTGCTTGCACCCCTGGTGCTGTTTATCGTGACCCTGGTGCTCTATCGCATCTCTCCGCTGCGAGCCGTCGCCGCTGGCAGTGCACGCTGGTTTATCCTGCCCGCCTTCACTCTGTTCATCCTGCTCATAGTGATCAACGGCGCCGCCGATCCCGCCCTGCGCAGCCCGACCTTTCACTGGCTGATGCCCGGGCTTGGTTTTGCCCTGACCCTGTTTCCGGCCCTGCCCAAGGCGCTGGTGCCGCGTCTGGCCATCAAGGAAGGTGCCTTCGCCGCCCTCGGCCTGATGCTGATGAGCCTTGCCATGGTTTACTGACCGGCTGGCCGCTGGCGTTGACATGACTCAAGGGGCGCTCTGTGACGGGCGTCCCTTGTACAAACAATGGCCCGTAGGCATATTGGTGACAATATCACCGGCAAGGAGGCCAGATGGACAAGTCACCCGATTTCATGGCGCAGTGGAATTATCAGGATCCCGCCGCCAGTGCCCTGCGTTTTCATGCACTTCTTCCCGAGGCGCGTGCTGCTGCCGACCTGCAACTCGAGCTGGAGTTGCTGACCCAGATCGCCCGCACCCATTCCCTGCTGCGCCAGTTTGCCGAGGCCCACCAGCTGCTCGACGAGATAGAACCCCGCCTCACCGATGCCACCCCGCGAGCCCGCCTTCGCGCCCTGCTGGAGCGCGGCCGCACCTTCAACTCCGCCGGCGACAAAGCCACAGCCAGAACCCTGTTCGAACAAGCCTGGCAGTGGGGGCTCAAGAGCAAGGAGCGCTATCTGGCCATCGATGCCGCACACATGATAGCCATAGCCGCGCCACTGGAGGAACAGAGCCGCTGGCATCAGCTGGCCATGGAGCTGGCGGAACGCAGTCAGGATGAAAAGGTGCGCGGTTGGCTCGCCAGCCTCTACAACAATCAGGGCTGGACCCTGTTCGAGCTGGGACGCTTTGATGAAGCCAGAGTATTCCAGCAAAAGTGTCTGGCCTGGCACGAACAACATAACAATACGGCCAAGGCCTTCATCGCCCGCTGGAGTCTGGCGCGATTGACCCGGGCACAGGGGTTGCACGAGCAGGCGCTGGCCGAGCTGAAACAGCTGCAGGAGGAGATGGCAGAGGCCGGCGAGCCGGAGGATGGCTATCTGTTCGAGGAGCTGGGGGAGAATGCATTGGTGCTGGACGATCCGGCTGCGCCCGAATACTTCTCCCGCGCCTGGTTTCTGCTGTCACAGGATCGCTGGTTCAAGGCCAACGAGGCGGAGCGACTGGCCAGACTCAAGCAGCTGGCCAAGCTCTAGCAAACAGCCTCTAACAAAGCAGCAGGGCGGCCAGTTGGCCGCCCTGCGCACAAGCTCATCTGCCCAAGATGACGGATGCCATCCCGACACCTGCTTCAGACCAGGCTCGTCTCTTCCCAGCCCTGCTTTTTGCGATAGATGGTGGAGGGACTGATCTCCAGCAGTGCCGCTGCCTTGGGGATATTGCCGTCACAGCTGGCGATAGCCTGCTCTATGGTCTCTTTTTCCACCAGCCAGAGCGGGCGTATCGGCGCGTTGAAAGAAGGCAAGGTGGCACTGCCAGCCGCGGCCAGCGGCGCTGTTGCGGCCAGCATGCTACCCCGACTGCCATTCAGCGGCGGTGGCAAGATGTCAGGACTCACCAGCTCTCTGTCGTTGAGCACCACTATGTTGCGCACCACGTTTTGCAGCTCGCGCACGTTGCCAGGCCAGGGGTAATCGAGCAGCACCCGCGCCGCCTCCACATCGAAATCCTTGAAGCGCTTGTTCTCTTCCTTTGCGTAGCTCTGCAACAGGTTACGCGCCAGCAGCAGTATATCCTCGCCACGCTCGCGCAGCGGTGGCAGGCTCAGCGGGATCACGTGCAGGCGGTAGTAAAGATCTTCACGAAAACGCCCCGCCTTCACCTCCACCAGCGGATCCCGGTTGGTGGCGCAGACGAAGCGCACATCCACCGTCTCCAGCTTGCCGCTGCCGACCCGTTGCAGGGTGCCGGTCTGGATGAAGCGCAGCAGCTTGCTCTGCAGGTCGAGATCCATCTCGCAGATCTCGTCCAGGAACAGGGTACCGCCATCAGCCAGACTGGCCGCCCCCTTGCGATCCCCCTGGGCGCCGGTGAAGGAGCCCTTGACGTGACCGAAGATCTCGCTCTCCATCAGGTCATGGGGAATGGCGGCGCAGTTGAGCGCTATGAAGGGTTGCTCGCTGCGGGGGCTGCACTGGTGAATGGCCTCTGCGCATACCTCCTTGCCGGTGCCGCTCTCCCCCGTGATGAAGACGGTCGCCTTGCTTGGCGCCGCGCTCTCTATGATGCGATAGACGGCTTGCATCGGCATGGAGGCACCGATAAAGCCGGCGAACGAGCTGCGTTCGAAATTTTCCCGATACTGGGCCACCAGCGAACTCAGTTGCTGATGTTTCAGGGCATTGCGGGCAGTGGCACAGAGCCGCTTGCCATCGAACGGTTTGGTCAGGAAGTCGAAGGCACCGAGGCGCATCGCCTCCACCGCCACATCCACGGAGCCGTGGGCGGTGATCACCACCACGGAACAGGGCAGCTGCTGTTCGGTGATCTGCTGTAAAATGTCCATGCCGGACATGTCGGGCAGTTCAAGGTCGAGCAGTACCACAGGTGGCGGGCTGGTCAGCAGCTGCGCCAACGCCTGCTGACCACAATCGGCCAACAGCACCTCATAGCCATCCTGGGCTAGATACTGTTCATAAACCACCGCCAGACTGCGGGTATCTTCCACCAACAGGACTCGAGGTTTGCTTTCAGCCACGGGAGCCATCCTTGCGATTGATTTCGTTGTCTATTTCAGGTCTTGCCCGCCATGTTACCACAGCTGGCGCGGCCTCTCTTTTATCCCGCCATTCGCAGGGAGATACAAGTAAAAACGGCTCCCTAAGGAGCCGTTTTTTTCAACGATGGGCGCTTACTTCTTGGCGTTGTCGCCATCAGCAGCCGGCTTCTCAATCGCCAGCAGCTCAACATCGAACACCAGCACGGCATTGGCCGGGATGGAACCTGCACCGTGCTCGCCATAAGCCAGCTTGGACGGCAGGAAGAACTTGAACTTGGAACCGACCGGCATCAGCTGCACGCCTTCGGTCCAGCCAGGGATAACCTGGTTGAGCGGGAAGGTAGCGGGCTCACCGCGATCAACGGAGCTGTCGAACTTGGTGCCGTCGGTCAGGGTACCTGTATAGTGAACCTTGACGATGTCAGTGGCTTTAGGCTTGGCGCCGTCACCCATCTTCTCGACCAGATACTGCAGACCTGATTCGGTGCTCTTCACACCTTCTTTCTTGGCGTTGGCAGTCAGGTACTCTTCACCCTTCTTCTGGTTATCCACGGCATCCTTGTCAGCCTTGGCCTTGGTCAACTCGTTGATCTTGGCATCGTACTGCTGCAGAACCTTCTGGATCTCCTCGTCAGTCATGCTGGCTTCTTTACCCAGACCATCGGTCACCCCCTTGAGGATGACGCTGTTGTCCAGTTTGATGCCGAGTTCCTGCTGACGTTCCAGGGTATTGGCGATATAACGACCCATGGAGAGGCCAATTGCATAGCCGGATTGCTCTTCAAAGCTCTTGGCATCAGCCTTGGGGGCCTCTGCCGGCTTGCTGGCTTCTGCCTTGACCTCTGCGTTGTTCGCAGCCGGCTTCTCATCTTTTTGGCAAGCAGTCAGACTCACGGCAACCGCCGCAGCCAACAGGGACACCTTCAGAAAATTGTTCATCAGTTTCTCCAAAACTCTAAATACCGCTCTCGGTTCCTTCGTGAAATGAGAGGTTTATCGTGATAAGCGCTTTATACTAACGCCGTGATCGCAGGTAACGAAAGCATGAGACAGGAAAAATGATAAAAAGTGCCATTTATCTCATCGGTATTTGTCTGATACTGACCGGTTGCGAGCAGAGCTCCCAGCCGGGCCAGCAAGTCATCCTCGACAGCCAGGGACTGATGAGTGCGGACCTTGCCAGTGACGGCAAACAGGCCGTCGTCTCCAGTCTGGACCAGGGCACAGTCGTGTGGGACCTGGAACAGGGCAAGGAGCGCTGGCGCTGGCGTCAGTCCGACAATCCGGACAATGTCCCCATAGTGACCCGTTTCTCGGCAGACAACAGTCATGCGGTGACCGCTACCCTGGATACCTTCGCCATCTGGCGCCTGCAAGATGGCCAGTCCCAAGGCTACTATTCGCTACCTGAATCCAAACTGAGAGACATAGCGCTGTCGGCCAATGGTCGCCAGGTGCTGATCGGGCGTGAAGATGGCAAGGCGGAGGTGGTCGATACCCAGAGCGGCCGCCGGCTGCAATTTCTCGGCCACACCGAGCAGGTCAATACGGTGGATCTCTCCGCCAATGGTCGCTACGCCCTCACCGGCGGCAACGACTACAGCGCCTATCTGTGGGATACCCGCTCAGGTCAGGTGGTATGGCGTTTCAACCACGCCGGTCGGGTGGTAATGGCAAGGCTCGATCCCCAGGGCCGTTTCGCCTTCACAGCCGACAGCCGTCAGGCCAGCATCTGGGATCTCAAGACAGGCAAGGAGGTGAGCCGCTTGCAGTTCGCGCACCGCTTCGAGGTCTACACCAGTGCCCGCTTCGCCAACGACGGCAAATGGCTCATCACGGGCGCCCCCTCCCGCCAGCTCTCCCTGTGGCAGGTGAGCGATGGCACCCAGCTGCAAAGCTGGCGCGTCTCGCCCCATCCCAAGGTGAAACCGCCGAGTGCAGTGGTCTACGGCGTGGCTTTGCGCGACAATAGCCACCTTGTCAGCGCCAGCTCCAGTGGTCTGGCCGAAATCTGGACTATCAAGTAAGGACCTAAAGGCCCATGAGTCAGCAACTTAACGATCGCATCGAAACCCTGGAAAGCCGTCTCGCCTTTGCCGAATACACGGTGGAACAGCTCAACGACGAGGTCACCACCCAGGGCCGTGAGCTGGATCGACTCAAGCACCAGATCCAGCTGCTGGTAGATAAACTGCAAAGCGTACAACCTAGCCAGATTGCCAGCATGGCCGAAGAGACGCCGCCCCCGCACTACTGAGCGGTTGTCTCTGCACCATAGAAAAACCCGCGATAAACGCGGGTTTTTTTATCGGGCCAAGCCCGGGGCACAGATCAGTGCTGGTGACCCTTGCCACCGCAACCGCCGCCGCCACAGCAACCGCCATGACCCTGCTCATCGCCGTGGTCATGACCGTGATCGTGACCATGGCCACCACCGCAGCAACCACCGTGCTCATGGCCGTGATCGTGGTCATGGTCGTGACCATGATCGTGACCGCAACCACCGGCACCGTGAACATGGCCGTGAGCCAGCTCTTCGGCAGTGGCAGCACGGACGTCCTTGATCTCGACCTTGAAGCCCAGGGTCACGCCAGCCAGCGGATGGTTGCCATCCACCTTGACGAACGCTTCGGACACTTCAATGACGGTAACCGGACGGTGACCATCGTCAGTCTCGGCCACAAAAGTATCCCCTTCAGACACTTCCATGCCGTCAAACAACTCGCCAGGTACTTCTTGCACCAGGGTTTCGTCGTATTCGCCATAGGCCTGGCTCGGTGCCAGAGTAAGGTCGAACGCCTCGCCCACGCTACGGCCTTCCAGCTCGGCTTCGAGGCCGGAGACCAGATAACGGGTACCGTGCAGATACACCAGAGGCTCTTTACCGACAGTGGTGTCGATGACTTCACCATGTTCGTCAGTGACTGTGTATTCCAGCGTAACCACGCTCAGGGGAGCTACTTTCATGTCAGGGATCCTGCGGATAGAAAAAAACGGGCTCAGAATACCTCAAAAAGGTGGCCAAGCATATGGTCGGACCCCCTGCGTCATGATGAAAAAGTCATCACTGCGAAACGGGATGAGCCTGACTTACGCCCCTTTTCTGGTACTGCTGATAACCTCACTCGGGACGAAACACCCCTATGACCTGTTCGGTCTCTCGGGTTAGCTTGTCCACCTCGGCCTGCGTCTGCACCTGGGTATCCCCGCAGTCGACACAGGTCACCTTCTCGACTCCATGCTCCATATACAGCATCATGGTGTCCATTTTGCCGCATGCTGGGCACACAGCGCCGGCAATGAAGCGTTTTTTACGTCTGGTTTCCATTTTTGTTACCTCCAGGCAGCATCATATCAGGGTTTTTACATGCATCACGCCATCGAATGTCAGCATTTTTCCTCCCCTCACCTGCAGGTTGGCGGCCGCAAACGCGCGCCACTGGGCCAGTTGCTGCGAATAACCCGGGGCGGGGCGCTGCTGCGACTCGGCCAGCATGAATTGCTGCTGACAGCGGGCAACAGTTTCTGGCTCTGCGCCGATGCCCTCGCCGCCTTCAGCCCGCTGGCAGGCTGCCATTATGATTTGCTGACTTGTTCCCCGCGGGTTGCCCAACCTGCACAGGCAGGCTGGTTGCACCCGACACAGCTACTTGATGCCCTGTTCGACAGCCTGACTCAGTGGCAACGCCCACGCGACTGGCAAGGGGCCTATGGTTATCGCCTACAGGTGATGCTCGACGAGCTTCAGTCCTGCCCGCTCGCGCAGCATGGTGACCAGATGCTGCAAGGCGCCTGGCGGGCACTGGCAGGCCAGCAAACGGGCAGTGACGCCGCCTGGCAGGCGTGCCTCTCCCAGCGAGGCATGACAGATCCGGGCCTAGCGGCCGATGCCCTGAGCGCCCAGTGGCAGCTGCTGCAAGCTGTGCGCCTGCTCAAAAGCGGCAGCAAACGGGAACAGGTGATAGCCAAGCTCGGCTACCGGGACGAAGAGGCTCTCGCCCAAGCGTGTCAGCACTGGCTTGGCGCCAGCCTGGACCAGCAAGTACCCGCCTGATCGCCCCTGATTGCCATGACCCGCACAGACACGCCATAGGGTCAGCAAGGTGAATAAATGGGTGAAATGAGTCCAGTTTTACGGCGCGCGGTCGCTAATAACGGGAGGGCCATTTCGCCTATAATCCTTTATGCTAGGGGCCTGAATTGACTGATACCGTTTTGACTCACAGGACATCTGCCATGAAAAGCAAGGCCAACCAATCCCAGGGCATGTTGCTGTTTCATCTCTCGGCCAAACAATCCTTTGCCATCGGCACCCTCAAGGTGAAGGAGATAGTGCCTTACACCCAGCTCACGGCCATGCCGCACTCGCACCCGACCGTGCTCGGCGCCGCCAGCATGCGGGGCACCACAATCCCGGTAATCGACATGGCCATGGCGGTGGGTTATCGCCCTATCAGCAAGGAGGAAATGCCGAGCTGCTTCATCATCATCACCGACTGTCGCCGTACCCTGGTGGGCTTTTTGGTGCGCGGCATCGACAGGATCACCGAGTGCAACTGGCGCGATATCGAGTCCCCTCCCGCGGCTCTCGGCCATAACGTGTTCGTGACCGGGGTGACCCGGGTCAACGACCAGCTGATCCAGTTGCTGGATGTGGAACTGATACTGTCACGGGTCTACCCGGACGACCCCAGCCACCTCTATCCGGTGCTGACCGATGTGCAGCGGGAGCGGATCAAGCCGATGCGGATCCTGCTGGTGGATGACTCCTCCGTCGCCCGCCGCCAGCTGACGGCCGCCCTCGACTACATCAATATTCCCTACGAAGTCTGCACCAACGGCAAGGATGCGCTGGCCCTGATGCAGGCTCGCGCCAGCCAGAAGACCCCCATAGATATCCTGGTGAGCGACATAGAGATGCCGGGACTCGACGGCTATGAACTGGCCTTCGAGGTGCAAAGCGATGCGACGCTGGCGGGTGCCTACATCATCCTGCACACCTCGCTCTCCAGCGAGATCAGCGTGGAACGGGCCCATCAGGTGGGTGCCCACGAGGCGCTGACCAAGTTTGAGGCCAACGAAATGGTCCAGGCCATGTTGCGCGGTGCCGAGCACCACGACAGCCTGCTGGCCTGACCCAAATCGGCGAGAAGCAGCCCTTCTCGCCGTGCTTTTCATTGCCCTGATTCCTGTTTCGGACCCCATCATGCTCATAGAGAGTCACTTCCATGCCCCCTGGTGGGCGCGCAATCCCCATCTGCAAACCATATTGCCAAAGTGGTTGCGACGAGCCCCCGCCCGTTTCGTGCCTGAACGTTTTGAACTGACAGACGGGGACTTCGTCGATCTCGCCTGGAGCGGTGACATCAGCCAGGGGGAGCGGCCACTGATAGTGCTGTTTCACGGCCTGGAGGGGAGCATCCACTCCCACTATGCCAAAGGGTTGTTTGCCCATCTGCAGCGCCAGGGGGACGAGGCGGTACTGATGCATTTTCGCGGCTGCAGCGGCGAACCCAACCGCCTGCTGCAGGCCTATCACTCCGGTGCCATCGAGGATGCACAGGCGCTGATCGCCGAGCTGGGGCGGCGTTTTCCCGGCAAGCCGATGATCGCCATCGGCTATTCACTGGGGGGCAACATGCTGGTCAATCTGCTGGCGAGGGCCTGCCCGAAGGAATTGAAGGCAGCCGTGGTGATCTCGGCACCGCTACAGCTCGACAGCTGCGCCGATCGGGTCAATCAGGGATTCTCGCGGGTGTACCAAAACTATCTGCTGCGCACCATACGCCATAACCTGCAAAGCAAGATCCGTCGCCAGGCCGAGGCGGGCAAACGCTGGCAGCCCCAGCAGGTACAAGCGATTACTACCCTGCGCGACTTCGACGAGCAGGTCACGGCCCCCCTGCACGGCTTTGCCAGTGCGGACCACTATTACCAGAGCTGCTCGGGTCTGGGGCTACTGGCACGCATCCCCATTCCTACCCTGGTGATCCATGCCGCCGACGATCCCTTCATGACAGATGCCGTGATCCCGCGGCCGGAGCAACTCTCACCCATGGTGCGTTACGAGTTGAGCCGGCGGGGAGGCCATGTGGGCTTCCTGCACGGCACGCCCTGGCGGCCCCGCTTCTGGCTGGAGGAGCGCATCAGCCAATGGTTGCAGGAGCAGACTCAGGGGGCTATCAGGTAGCCGTTGCGGCCCGTTTCCTTGACCCGATAGAGCGCCTCGTCAGCTCGTGCCAGCATGTCGGCAACCGACTCATCTTCACGCCACAAGGCAATGCCCTGACTCACAGTCACATTGGGGGAGACCTCTGACTGCGCATGGGGAATGGCGCGGGCCGCCAGGGCGGCGGAGATCCGCCTGGCAATGTATGCGGCGAGCAGGGCATCGGCGCCGGGCAGCAGGATCACGAACTCCTCCCCACCATAGCGAGCCACGACATAGACCCGCTGTCGCACCGCCTCACGCAGGCAATCCGCCACCGCAATCAGGCAGTTATCCCCTTGCAGGTGACCGTAGTGGTCATTGAAGCGTTTGAAGAAATCCACATCCAGCAGCAGGATGGCAAAGTCACCATGCTGCTGGCGCACCTCGGCCAGGATCTGCTCGCTGACCCTGGTAAAATGGCGCCGATTGGCCAAGCCGGTCAAGGGATCCTGTTTGGCCATGCCATCGAGCTGACGGGCCAGCGCCAGATTCTCGTGTTCCCGAGAGACCGCCAGCACGAACCAGCCGTTCAGCATGCGCCGCCCTGTCTCCAGCAGTATGACGAGGCAGCCTACCGCCAGTCCGTGCACTATGGGAAACGGCACCCTGACAAACAGGGCTTCCAGCAACAGAAAGAGCAAGGGCGGAACGCTGAAACAGTAAAACAGCCGCGCCTCGCAATAGAGGGCGATCAGTGCTGTCATCAGCAGCAAGCTGATAAGGTCAAACGCCAGACTGAAGCCCCCCCTCAGCTCAACCAGAGCGATGGCATAGCCAAACAGTGCCCAGGCAAGGCCCCACAACAGCGCCCCGACGCACAAGCAGGGCCGCCAGAGCGCCAGCGGCTGCCTCGACAACCAGCGCCAGCACAGGGGAAACAACAGGCAGGCCAGGGTCATCAGGGTAAGCTGCATCTCATAACGCCAGGGCAGTATGCGGGCAACCACCAGATGGGCATCCTGATAGACATAGAAACGGGCAAGCAGGAACAGGAGTGCCAGCTGGTTGACGGCCCAGAACCAGAACAACCCCTTGCTCAGAGCGTGGCGGCGCGATTCGCACAGATGGTGATCAAAGCGAGTGGAGAGGCGACGTTGTTCATCAGTCAGCATGGTCACACCCGCTTGCAGCCCGATAAACTCCTTGCGCTTGCTGACAACCGATAGACAATATCCACACGTTCGTAACTGAAGATGACCCCATGATTATCCCCTGGCAAGACTTGGACTCCGATACCCTCAACAACCTGCTCGAACACTTCGTCCTGCGGGAAGGCACCGAGTACGGTGAGCATGACGTCAGCCTGGCTGACAAGGTCGACGAGGTCAGACAGCAGTTGAAGCAAGGTCTGGCCGTGATCGTCTACAGCGAACTGCACGAGAGCATCAACATAGTGTCAAAAGCGACCTTCAGCAGCGCACCGATGGACGATATACCGGAATAGCCAGGTGATTGCCATCCCAATCTGGGCCTTGCCAGCGCAACTGGCATGATGGCGCAACAAACCTGACAGTTCCCGCCCGGGGTCAGGCCTTTATACTGGATATAAAAATGGCCCGCCGAATCATCGACAGGCCATTTGGGGCAAAGCATGTGCCTGAGCAGAGGGATCTATTCAGCGATCAAGGCTCAATTCTGAATGAATAAAGCACCACTCTGGATCACACCGAATAAAAATAGATGTCATTCACACTAATATAAGTGGATGCACATGTTTCCCGCCGAGGCGGAAAATCCCTATCGTAAATACAATAAATAAAAAGAGAATCTCATCACAATATTACCTAAATATGACAAGAAAATTCTCCCATATCAACACAGGACTCATGTCAACGCACCCATCCCCTATTTCGTTACCGACTCGCCACGACCAATGCCGTAGTAGTGAAAACCATGCTCCTTCATGCGACCCGGATCAAACAGGTTGCGACCATCCACGATCAGCGGCCATGTCAGCGCCTGCTTGATGGCGACGAAGTTGGGGGCCTTGAAGTGGTTCCACTCGGTGCAGATCACCAGGGCATCCGCACCGAACAGGGCGGCCTCCTTGGTGCCCATCAGCCGCAGCTTGTCACAGTTGCCATAGAGGTGCTGGGCCTCCTGCATAGCCTCGGGATCATAGGCCTGCACGGTCGCACCCGCATGCCACAACGCCTCCATCAGGGCCCGGCTCGGCGCCTCGCGCATGTCATCGGTATTGGGCTTGAACGCCAGCCCCCACAGGGCGATGGTCTTGCCCGCCAACGAGTCGCCCTGAGCGCTGAAGAAACCGGACAACAGCTCGTAGAGCCGCGACTTTTGCTGCTCATTGACCCGTTCCACCGCCCGGATCAGCGGCGTGTCATATTGCAGTTCCTGGGCCGTTGCCAGCAAGGCTTTGACATCCTTGGGAAAACAGGAGCCGCCATAGCCACAACCAGGGTAGATGAACTGATAGCCGATTCGCTGATCAGACCCTATCCCCTGGCGCACCATCTCGATGTCGGCACCGACTCGCTCGGCAAGCCCGGCCATCTCGTTGATGAAGCTTATTTTGGTAGCCAGCATACAGTTGGCAGCGTACTTGGTCAGCTCGGCGCTGCGCACATCCATGAACAGGATCCTGTCATGGTTACGGTTGAACGGTTCGTAAAGCTCGCGCATCAGCTGGCGGGAGGCTTCGTTGCTGGTGCCGACCACGATGCGATCCGGCCGCAGGCAATCCTGAATGGCGGAGCCCTCTTTCAGAAATTCGGGGTTGGAGACCACATCGAAGGCAAAGGAAACATCTCGCTGCTGCAAGATGGCATTCACCCTGGCCGTCACCTTGTCGGCGGTGCCCACCGGCACGGTCGACTTGTTGACTATGACGACGGGGGTATCGCGATGCAGGGCTATGGTTTCGGCCACCGTCAGCACATGACTGAGGTCGGCGGAACCATCTTCCCCGGGCGGCGTACCGACCGCCAGAAATTGCACCTCGCCGTGTTTGACGGCCAGCACGGCATCCGTGGTAAACACCAGGGCACCGCTCTTGATATTGCGCTGAAGCAGGGCTTCCAGCCCGGGTTCATAGATGGGAACCTGGCCGGCCATCAATTCAGCCACCTTCTGTTCATCGACATCGACACAGATAACCTGGTGGCCAACATCGGCCAGTACTGTGGCCTGGACCAAGCCCACGTAGCCACTTCCAAATACAGTAATATTCATATTGATACAACCAAAATGTCAGAGATGATGTAATTTGGAAAAACAAGAATCTGGGGGGTTATAAATATTTACCACATTACATAAGATGACAGCATGAGTTAATTGTTACCAGCTGTTTCTGGCCCATTGCAGGCCCGCTTTTATATACGATATGTTGAGCATCATTTTTAGGGCTGCCCCACCTGCTGGGCACTGATTAATATTCATTATTGGATCGCTTATGCAAGATTTTCTGCCATTTTCGAGGCCCGCCATCGGCGACGCCGAGATAAGTGCTGTCTGTGAGGTGCTGAAATCGGGCTGGATCACTACCGGTCCGAAGAATCACGAGCTGGAACAGCAATTCTGTGACACATACGGCTGCCAGCATGCGGTTGCGCTCTGCTCTGCCACCGCCGGCATGCACGTCACCCTGATGGCGCTGGGGATAGGCCCGGGGGATGAGGTGATCACCCCGTCACAGACCTGGGTGTCCACCATCAACATCATCACCCTGCTCGGCGCCGAACCTGTTTTCGTCGACGTGGACAGAGACACACTGATGACCAGCGCAGAGCTGATAGCGCCGCTCATCACCGCCAAGACCAAAGCCATCATACCGGTCCACTACGCCGGTGCCCCCGTCGATCTTGACCCTATCCTCGACCTGGCACGCCAGCACGGTATCCCCGTCATCGAAGATGCGGCCCACGCGGTCGGCACTCGCTATCGGGAGCGCTGGATTGGCGCCACCGGCACCGCCATCTTCTCCTTCCATGCCATCAAGAACCTGACCTGCGCCGAAGGGGGCATGCTGGTGACCGATGACAAGGCGCTGGCAGACAAGGCCCGCATGCTGAAGTTTCACGGGCTGGGGGTGGATGCCTTCGATCGCATGAGCCTGGGCCGCAAGCCGCAGGCGGAAGTGATCACCCCGGGCTTCAAGTACAACCTGGCCGACATCAACGCCGCCATCGCCCTGGTGCAGCTGGCGCGCCTGCCCGAGCTCAATGCCAGACGCGCCGAGCTGGTGGCCCGCTATCAGGAAAAACTGGCCGGCCTGCCGCTGATGCCGCTCGCCGTGCCCGCCTACTCACATCTGCACGCCTGGCACCTGTTCATGGTGCGGGTCGACCCCGAGCGCTGCGGTCTGGACCGGGATCGGCTGATGCAGGCGCTGCAGGAGCGCGGCATAGGCACAGGGCTGCACTTTAGAGCCGCCCACACCCAGAAGTACTACCGCGAGCGCTACCCGACCCTCAGCCTGCCCCATACCGAGTGGAACTCCTCACGCCTGTGCACCCTGCCACTCTTCCCGGACATGACGCTGGCCGACGTTGACCGCGTGGTCGCGGCCCTTATCGACATATTGGAGTAACGACACGTGAACAACACAGACATCAAGCTGGTTTCGGTGATCATCCCCGTCTACAACGAGGAGGCCAGCCTGCCCGTGCTGCTGAGCCGGGTCACGGCCGCCTGCGAGCTCCTGCCACAGGATTACGAGGTGATCCTGATCGATGACGGCAGCCACGACGGCTCCACCGAGATCATCAGCGAGGCCGCCGCCAAAGACGGCAGCAAGCTGGTCGGGGTGTTGCTCAATCGCAACTATGGCCAACATGCCGCCATCATGGCCGGCTTCGAGACCGCCAAGGGGGATCTGGTGATCACCCTGGATGCGGATCTGCAGAACCCGCCGGAAGAGATACCCCGGCTGGTGGAGGCCGCCATGCAGGGCTATGACGTGGTGGGCACTGTGCGTCGCAATCGCCAGGACTCCTGGTTTCGCAAAACGGCGTCCAAACTCATCAACAAGTCGGTGCAAAAGGCCACCGGCGTGCACATGAGCGACTACGGCTGCATGCTGCGGGCCTACCGCCGCCACATCATAGACGCCATGCTCTGCTGCCAGGAGCGCAGTACCTTCATCCCCATCCTGGCCAACAGCTTCGCCCGGCGCACCATAGAGCTGGAAGTCGGCCATGCCGAGCGGGCTCATGGCGAATCCAAATACGGCCTGATGCACCTCATCAACCTGATGTACGACCTGGTCACCTGCATGACCACCACCCCGTTGCGTCTGCTCAGCATCGTCGGCAGCGTGGTGGCGGGCATAGGTTTTACCTTCTCCATCCTGCTGATCCTGATGCGCTTCGTGATGGGCGCAGATTGGGCTGCCGATGGCGTCTTCACGCTCTTTGCCATTCTCTTCACCTTCGTCGGCGTACAGCTGCTGGGCATGGGTCTGCTGGGGGAATACATAGGCCGCATGTACACAGACGTGCGCGCCCGTCCCCGCTACTTCATCCATCAGGTCGTGCGTACCGCCTCCACTCCTTCGCAACAGGAAGCTGAATAATGAAAGTTGTCGTCTTTGCTTACCATGATATCGGTTGTACCGGTATCGAGTCCCTGCTCGAGGCAGGTTACGAGATCCAGGCCGTCTTCACCCATGCGGACGACCCCAGCGAAAATCGCTTCTTCGGCTCGGTAGCCCAGCTCTGCGCCGAGCACGATCTGCCGGTCTACTCCCCCGAGGATGTCAATCACCCGCTCTGGGTCGAGCGCATCAAGGAGCTGGCACCTCAGGCCCTCTTCTCTTTTTATTACCGCAACATGCTCAAGCAGGCGATCCTGGATATCCCGACCGCCGGCGCCTTCAACCTCCATGGCTCCCTGCTGCCGGCCTATCGCGGCCGCGCGCCCATCAACTGGTGCCTGGTCAATGGTGAAACCCAGACTGGCATCACACTGCATCAGATGACAGTACGGCCCGATGCCGGTGACATGGTCGCCCAACAGGCCGTCGAGATAAACGATGCCGACACGGCGCTGACTCTGCATGGCAAGGTACGCCTCGCCGCCAAAACCTTGCTCGATGTCGAGCTGCCAAAATTACTGGCAGGCAAGATCACCCTGACGCAACAAGATGAGTCCAAGGCCAGCTATTATGGCCGCCGTACCCCGGCTGATGGCGAGCTGCACTGGGATAACCCGGCCAACACACTCTACAACCTGGTCCGTGCCGTCACCCAGCCCTATCCGGGCGCCTTCAGCTACGCCGGTGATCGCAAGCTGACGGTGTGGAAGGCAACCCACATAGCCCAGGATAGCGACATGCTGCCCGGCACCATTCTCAGCCAGGATCCGCTGCGCATCGCCTGTGGTGAAGGCGTATTGGAAATAGTGGCCGGTCAGGCGGAAGGGGGACTCTATGTGCGCGGCGCCCAGCTCGCCCGTGAACTGGGCCTGGTAGCAGGCATGCGACTCGGCCCCAAGGCCAGCAGTGCCCTGCGCAAAGAGCGATTGACCCGGGTGCTGATCCTCGGGGTCAACGGCTTCATCGGCAACCACCTGACCGAGCGTCTGCTTATGGACGGCCGTTACGAGGTCTATGGGCTGGATATCGGCGCCAGCGCGCTCGAGCGCTTCATTGACCACCCCAACTTCCATTTCGTGGAAGGGGACATCAGCATCCACACAGAGTGGATCGAGTATCACATCAAGAAATGCGACGTGATCCTGCCGCTGGTGGCCATCGCCACCCCCATCGAGTACACCCGCAACCCGCTGCGCGTGTTCGAGCTCGATTTTGAAGAGAACCTCAAGATCGTCCGCTACTGCGTGAAGTACAACAAGCGCATCATATTCCCCTCCACCTCCGAGGTGTATGGGATGTGCGACGATCACAGCTTCGATGAAGACGAGTCCCGCCTCATCGTCGGTCCCATCCACAAGCAGCGCTGGATCTACTCCGTCTCCAAGCAGCTGCTGGATCGGGTGATCTGGGCCTATGGCAAGAAAGAGGGGCTCAATTTCACACTGTTCCGCCCCTTCAACTGGATGGGACCGCGCCTCGACAGCCTGGACTCAGCACGCATCGGCAGCTCCCGCGCCATCACCCAGCTGATCCTGAATCTGGTGGACGGCACCCCGATCCAGCTGGTGGATGGCGGCGCCCAGAAACGCTGCTTCACCGACATAGAGGACGGCATCGAGGCCCTGTTCCGCATCATAGAGAACAAGGGCAACCGCTGTGATGGCCAGATCATCAACATCGGCAGCCCGGACAACGAAGCCAGCATCCTCCAGATGGCCGAAGTGCTGCTCGGCAAGTTCGAGGCACACCCGCTGCGCCACCACTTCCCGCCGTTTGCTGGCTTCAAGATGGTGGAGAGCAAGTCCTTCTACGGTGACGGCTATCAGGATGTCTCCCACCGCCGTCCCAGCATCAAGAATGCCCGCCGCCTGCTCGACTGGGAACCGACCATCGAAATGGAAGAGACCATCGGCAAGACCCTGGACTTCTTCCTGCAAGGGGCGGTCAGCACGGGAGTCGAGCATGATTGATGTGGGTCTGCGGATCGACGTTGATACCTTCAGGGGGACCCGTGACGGGGTTCCCCGCTTGCTGCAAACCCTCGACCGGCATCAGATCAAGGCCAGCTTCTTCTTCTCCGTGGGCCCCGACAACATGGGGCGCCACCTGTGGCGCCTGCTCAAGCCCCGCTTCCTGCTCAAGATGCTGCGCTCCAACGCGGCATCCCTCTATGGGCTGGATATTCTGCTGGCCGGCACCGCCTGGCCCGGCAAGTCCATCGGCAAGCAGCTGGGTTCCCTGATGCGCGATACCGACAGCGCCCGCCACGAGGTGGGCCTGCACGCCTGGGATCACCACGGCTGGCAGGCCAATACGGGTCGCTGGGATGAAGCGACGCTTATTCATCAGACAAGGCTGGGGGTGGATGCCCTCAACCGGATCCTGGGACGGGAGGTGGACTGCTCCGCCGCCGCCGGCTGGCGGGCAGACCCGCTCACCACCCAGGCCAAGGAACATTTCGGCTTTCGCTACAACAGCGACTGTCGCGGCAGCGGCCTGTTTCGGCCCCTGCTGCAGGACGGGCGGCTCGGTACGCCGCAGATCCCGGTCAATCTGCCCACCTTCGATGAAGTGGTCGGCCCCGAGGTGACGGCGGCGCAGTTCAACGCTTTCATCTTGGACAGGCTCAGCACCCCGCCGCAGGTGGCGCCTCACGTCTACACCATTCACGCCGAGGTGGAAGGCATCGTCATGGCGGAGCAGTTCGATGCCCTGCTGAGCGAAGCCAGGGAGCGCGGCATCCGCTTTGTGCCGCTGGGGGATCTGTTACCATCCGACCCTAGTCAGCTGGGCGCCGGGCGGCTGGTGCGCGGCACCCTGCCTGGGCGAGAGGGATGGCTTGGCTGCAAGGCCGATGTCTAGACCCTTACTCACATCGCGGACGTCATGATGCGCCATTGCGCTCACCACATAATGCTACAGAGGATGTCATGAAGTTGACCAAGTGGGCCCTGCCCCTGTTCTTTCTCTTGTTTTACCTGCTGCCCCTCGACCAGCGGCCGCTTTGGAGCCCCGACGAGAACCGTTACGCCGAGATAAGCCGGGAGATGGTGAGCACGGGGGATTGGGTCGTGCCCCACTTCCTGGGCTTGCGCTACTTCGAGAAGCCCATCGCCGGCTACTGGTTCAACAGCATCAGCCAGCAGCTGTTCGGTGACACCAACTTCGCCGTGCGCTTCGCCTCGGCCGCCGCCACAGGCCTGAGCGCCCTGCTGATCTTCTGGTTCGCGCTGCAGCTTTGGCAGTGCCGGCGCAAGGCCTTCCTGGCCAGCCTCATCTATCTGTCGCTGTTGATCGTCTACGGCATAGGTACCTACAGCGTGCTCGATGCCATGGTCACCCTCTGGCTCAACGCGGCCATGGTCAGCTTCTACATCATCCGCAAGGAGGGATCGCTGCGCAGCCGGATCGGCGGCTATCTGCTGTTCGGCCTGGCCTGCGGCATGGGCTTTCTCACCAAGGGCTTCATCGCCCTGGCGGTGCCCGTCATCGTCATAGTGCCCTACGTCCTCTATCAGCGCCGCCTGCTCGAGCTGGTGCGCTTCGGGCCGCTGGCCATCCTGAGCGCGGTCCTGCTGACCGCCCCCTGGGCCATCGCCGTGCACCTGCGCGAGCCCGACTACTGGCACTACTTCTTCTGGGTCGAACACATACAGCGCTTCGCGGCGGATAACGCCCAGCACAAGGCGCCTTTCTGGTACTACCTACCCATGGGGCTGCTCGGCACCCTGCCCTGGCTGGGCCTGCTGCCCGGCGCACTGCGCAAGGGCTGGCAGGATCGCAAAATAAGTCCTGAGACCCTCTATCTGCTGGCCTGGGTCATCTTGCCGTTCCTCTTCTTCAGCGTTGCCAAGGGCAAGCTGCTCACCTATATCCTGCCCTGCTTTGCTCCCTTGGCCATGCTGCTGGCCGCCAGCGCCGTCGACCTGCTCAAGGAAGGTAAAGAGCGAGCTTTCAGGGTCAACGCCTGGCTGAACGGCCTGTTCGGCCTCATTTGCCTGGCGGTGCTCGCCGTGCTGGCCTTCTCCCCCAGCCACGCCGTCTACGGCGAAGAGGATCATGGGGCGCTGGCGGTGGCCATGGTCATCTTCGCCGGCTGGGCCCTGCTCGGTTTCATCCAGTTGAAGGATGTCAGCCGCCGCTGGACCCTGAGCGCGCTCTGCCCTATGGTGCTGGCGGTGGGTCTGCCCTGGGCGCTGCCGCAATCCCTGATCGACTCCAAGCTGCCGGAGCGCTTCATCGAGGCCAACCAGGCCGTGCTGATGCAGTCCAGCACCCTGCTGGCCAACGATGTGGGGCTGGCGTCCTCCCTCGCCTGGGAAACCCGGCGCAGCGAAATAACGCTATTCGACAGCAAGGGCGAGGTGCATTACGGTCTCGGCTACCCGGATGCCGAGGGGCGCTACGTGGCACGCGCCGACTTCCCTGCTTTGCTGGCAGAGGCGCGTAAAAAAGGTCAGGTGGCCCTGTTGATGAAGACGGATCGGGACGGCAACACGGGCCCCGTGCCCCCCGCCGACGAGACGATAGTGAGTCATCGGCTGACCCTGCTGATCTATCACGGGGCCCAATGATGGACATACTGCTGCTGCTGCTGGTGTGCCTGCTGACCTGCGGCGGCCAGATGCTGCAAAAGCAGGCTGTCATCAGCTGGCAGCGTCAACCCTGCAGCCACTGGCAGAAGCTGCTGTCGCCCTGGCTCATCGCCAGCGTGGCGGCCCTCGGCAGCGGTATGCTGCTCTGGATCTACCTGCTGCAACGGCTGCCGCTGAGCATGGCCTACCCCATGCTCAGCATCAACCTGGTGCTGGTGCTGATTGGCTCGCGGCTGTTCTTTCACGAGCAGATCAGCTACCACAACTGGCTGGGGGCCGGCGCCATCATCATTGGCGCCCTCTTGCTGGGAGGCTTGCTATGAGAGGTGACAATACCGGGGCTGGCAAAGCACCTACGGTGACGGGGAGGCCGGCGATCAAGGGCTATCTCTATGTGCTGGGCAGCATACTGCTGGTGACCCTCGCCCAGCTCGCCATGAAATGGGGAGTCATGCAGTTGCCAGCCTGGCAGGCCAGCCTCGATATCATGCTGGCTCACCCGGTGCCGCTGCTGGTCATCACAGCCGGAGTGGGCTGCTATGCCCTGTCGCTGCTCTGCTGGTTGGCGGCGCTGCACTTCACCCCGCTCAATATCGCCTACCCCCTGCTCAGCACCAGCTATGCGCTGGTCTACCTGCTGGCGGTCACCATACCGAGCTTTGCCGAACCGCTGGAGCCGGGCAAGGCGGTGGGAGTGATCTTCATCCTGCTGGGGGCCGTGCTGGTAGGGATAAAACCGGTGGGCAGGAAGCGCAACGCCCATTAACTCATCACGGTTTGGCTCGCTATCCTCACCGTGCAAGGGCTGCTTCGTCAGCCCTTTTCTTATGATGCGGATCCCTCTGCTCACCCGGCTCATCTCCCCTTCGTCGCTGCGCGTCAGGGAACAAGTGTCACGCCAGTGAACCAGTCGGGCGGCGGTACTGACAAGCGGCGTACTTGACCGCACTCGGAACATGCCTTTATAACGGAACTCCCAAGGAAGAGAGAATTCTATGTCGGCCAAGCATCCCATCATTGCAGTCACCGGTTCGTCCGGTGCCGGCACCTCCACCTCCACCAACGCCTTTCGCTCCATGTTTCATCAGCTTGGTTACAAAGCGGCCGTGGTGGAAGGGGACAGTTTTCATCGCTACACCCGACCGGAAATGGACGTGGCGATCCGCAAGGCGCGCGAGCAGGGGCGCCACATCAGCTATTTCGGCCCCGAGGCCAACGACTTCGCGCTGCTGGAGTCCTTCTTCCAGGAGTACGGCCAGAACGGCAGCGGCCAGTATCGGCGCTATCTGCACAGCTTCGACGAGGCGGTCCCTTTCAATCAGATGCCGGGTACCTTCACCCCCTGGCAAAATCTGCCGAGCGAGACCGATCTGCTGTTTTACGAGGGGCTGCACGGCGGCGTGGTCACAGATGACCACAATGTGGCGCGTCACGTGGACTTTCTCATCGGCGTGGTGCCCATCGTCAACCTGGAGTGGATCCAGAAACTCATCCGCGATACCTCGGAGCGGGGGCATTCGCGCGAGGCGGTCACCGACTCCATAGTCCGCTCCATGGATGACTACATCAACTTCATCACTCCGCAGTTTTCCCGCACCCATATCAACTTCCAGCGGGTGCCGACCGTGGATACCTCCAACCCCTTCAGTGCCAAGGTGATCCCGAGTCTGGACGAGAGTATGCTGGTGATCCGGTTTCGTGGCATCAAGCAGGTGGACTTCCCTTACCTGTTGTCGATGATCGATGGCTCCTTCATCTCACGGATGAACACTATCGTGGTTCCGGGTGGCAAGATGGGCTTCGCGATGGAGCTGATCCTGCGCCCGCTGATCCAGCAACTGCTCGAAACTGGCAAGATCACTTAAGCCAAGGAGCTTATGATGCGGTTAGCGTTTATCTCTGTGGTATTGGCCGCCCTGCTGGGCGGTTGCAGCAGCGGCCCGGCCGCTCCGACCCTGGAGTCGGGCACCATGGTGGTGCGACCGGCTGCGAGCTGGCCGTTTGGTGCGACGCCGCGCTACGCGCTGGCCGAGCAGTTCCAGTATGCGGGTGAGAGTGCCGAGGGCTGGCTGGTGCCGGTTCAGCAGGCGGTCAATCAGGAGCTGGGCAGCAAGGGCTGGCAGAGCGTGCCCCTCGATGAAGCGGATCTCTGGGTCGCCATCGGTGTCGCTGGCAGCAAGGACTTGAGCGATGGCGAGATCTTCGCCCGCCTCGGCATGACCCCGGGGCTGCAAGCCAAAGTGGGGGCACGCAAGGGCACCCTGGCCATAGTCCTGCTCGACCGGCGTACCCAGCAGGCGGTGTGGAGCAGTGCCATCCAGCTCGCCAGTGACGTCGCCATCCCCGACGAATCACGCCGCCAGCTGAGCCAGCAACTGGCCGGCCAGATGCTGGACTCCCTGCCCGCCCGCTAGCACGGGTCTTTTCCCCTTGAAACAAAACGGCCTGCGAGAGCAGGCCGTTGTGATCACACCATGACGATTACTTGCGCTGACAGGTCAGCAGGGTCACATCTTTCTGACTGAGGATGGCCTGTTTCTCCTGATTCCAGAAGGTGGTGACACCATCGGAATACTTGGCGCCAGACTCCGCTTCTACCCGGCCCAGCTTGTGATACACACCGGCGTACGGGAACTGCACCATGTCGGCCTGAGCATCATAGGTAATGGCCAACAACTCTTCCCCACACTGGTACTGGCTGTACTGGTACTGGGTCGGCTGGGGCATGCTGCAGGCCGCCAGCCCCAGCAGGGGAAGTAACACTATCAAGTTTTTCATTGCACTTTCCTTATGTCATGGCGTTATCGACGGGACAAATCACAGCTATCAGGCTTCAAGAATTTGATAACTATGGGTAATTTCTACCGCTTTTTCCAACATCAGGGAGACGGAACAATACTTTTCCATCGACAGGTCCACCGCACGGGCCACCTGCTTCTCGGCCAGCCCCTTGCCGGTGACCACAAAGTTGAGGTGGATCTTCTCGAACACCCGCGGCACCGACTCCACACGCTGCCCTTCCAGTTCCACATGGCAGGCGGTCACGGATTGACGTGCCTTCTCCAAAATGGAGACAACGTCGATCGAGCTGCAGCCACCCACCGCCAGCAGGATCATCTCCATCGGGCTGGCACCTTCGCCGGGGTTGGCGCCGTCCAGGGTCACCTGATGACCGGACTCACTCTCGCCGACAAACTTCATGCCTTCCACCCAGCTGACCTTGGCTTTCATCTCACATTTCCTCTTAATGACGACATATCTGACTGACATAGCATACCCCAGACGGCGCCCAATCGGCATATGTGAGCCATTTTCGCGAACTTCGGTGCTAACTAGATCAAAATCAACATCTGATGCCCCCAAGTTCCCTAAAATGGCGCAGATAGCACAGCAGGCATCAAGGGGATCTGGCAAAAGCCCTCAAAGCCTTGTCAGCACAGACAAAGGCTCTTATCCTACTGCGACTAATACAAGGAATGGCAAGGTTGGCAGCTTGCCCGGACGCACGAGTCCATAAAAAGACACTACAGAGGAATTCTCATGGTCATTGGCAAACCGCAAAGCGATCCCACCCTGGAATGGTTCTTGTCGCACTGCCACATTCATAAGTATCCCGCCAAGAGCACCCTGATCCATGCGGGTGAGAAAGCGGAGACCCTCTACTACATCGTCAAGGGCACTGTGGCCGTCTTGATCAAGGACGATGAAGGCAAGGAGATGATCCTCTCCTATCTGAACCAGGGCGACTTCCTGGGCGAGATGGGCATGTTCGAGGAGAGCGAGAATCCAGAGCGTTCCGCCTGGGTGCGCGCCAAGGGCTCCTGTGAAGTAGCCGAGATCTCTTACAAGAAGTTCCGTCAGCTGATCCAGGTCAACCCGGACATACTGATGCGTCTCTCCGGCCAGATGGCGACCCGACTGCAGCACACCAGTCAGAAAGTCGGCAACCTGGCCTTCCTGGACGTGACAGGCCGGATCGCCCAGACCCTGCTCAATCTGGCCAAACAGCCGGACGCCATGACCCACCCGGATGGCATGCAGATCAAGATCACCCGTCAGGAGATTGGCCAGATTGTCGGCTGCTCCCGTGAAACCGTTGGCCGGATCCTCAAGATGCTCGAAGAGCAGGAGCTGATCTCCGCCCACGGCAAGACCATAGTGGTGTTTGGTACCCGCTGACAGGGTTCCCTGACGGCTCAGCACAGAGCCGTTGGATAAAAAAGGCTGCCACGGCAGCCTTTTCTGATCGTCTCCCCTATAATCGCGAACGCCCTTCCCCAGCCTCAATCAAGCGAGTGTGTATGCATCTTCAATGTCCCGTTTGCCGCAGCCCCCTGCATCTTCACGAAGCATCCCGCGGGGTCTATTGCGACAACAAGCACCATTTCGATCCGGCCCCGGAAGGGTATCTGGATCTCATTCCCGGCAAGAAGAATCCCAAGGACAGCGACAGCCGCGCCCTGATGCGCGCCAAGCGCCACTTCCTGGAACAGGGCCATCAGGCGCCGCTGGTAGACGCCATGGCGGCCTTGCTCGCCCCCCTCGGTGCCCATGAACTGATCCACCTCGGCTGCGGCGAAGGTTACTACTGCCGTGCCCTGGCCGAACGCCTGCCCGAATGGCAATTTGGCGGATTCGATCTGGCCAAAAACGCCATCTTCGCCGCCAACAAGGTACAGCCTGAAGCTCAGTTCATCATCGCCGATCCGGCTCGTGCCCCGCTGCAACCGGGCACGGCCCAGGTGCTGCTGGTCAATGATCTCAAGGTCAAGACAGAGCTGCTGGTCAGCTGGCTGGCACCGGGTGGTTACCTGCTTTACCTGCAGCCAGGCCCGCGCCACCAGTGGCAGCTGAGAGTCAGCCTCAACCCTGTCAGCATGGAGCACCCCCTCAGCTGGCCAGCCCTCGGCGGCCTCAACCCCGTGGGTCAGGAGCGTTGCCAGTTCACCATGACCATGGATCAGAGCCTGCGCAGCTTCATTCTGGAAACCAGCCGACTCGGCTGGCGGGCCAGCGCGGAGCAGCGTCACGCCTTTACCCAGCAGGGACCGGATGAACTGGAGCAGGATCTGCTGTTGAGCCTGTGGCAAAAGCCGCTCTGATTGCGCTCATTCCCATGAAAAAAGGCCCTGACGGGCCTTTTTTATTATTGAACGAATACAGACGTCACAGCTTGATCCAGGCATCCCCCCAGGCCGTGCCCTTGCCAGGCTCATAGGCCCAGGCCGCGCCAGCACACCAGCCGGTATAGGGGTGGGGCTTGCACTGGTAGTTACCTCCCAGATTGCTTACCTTGTCCCCCGCCTTGTAGGCCGTCCCTGCCTTGTAAGGGGGGTTGCCATCCGGCGGCGTAGTACCGCCACTGCCCTTGATCAGGATCTCGTGGGTCGCACTGCGACTGAGCCCCTGCTCGTCGGTTACCTTGAGCACGAAACCGTAGCGGGTGTCGCTGACCGGCGTGGCAGGCAGGGCGGTGCTCAGGGTGGACTGGGTCAGATCCGAGGCGCTGGCCCCGGCGGGCAGGGTCCAGGCGTAGCTGAGCGGCTTGCCTTCCGGATCGCTCGAACCCTGGCCGGAGAGCAGCACTGTCGCACCGCCCAGCGCCTCGCTCGGGCCGCTGATATTGGCCACCGGTGGCAGGTTGGTGCCACCGCCGTTGTCCTCGATCACCACCTCGGGGAAGAAGTGCTGCACGCACTGGCTGTAGTCCCGCGCCTTGAACGCGCTAAAGCGGGTCTGGTAACCCACCAGCTTGCAGGCGTAGCTCTTGCCGCCATTGGGATTGCCCGGCACATAGCTCCAGTCATTCTCCCAATAGATGGGCAGGGCACCGGCGCCCGCCTCGTCAAAGTACTTCATATTCTTGCAACCAAGCACCTCGTCTGCCGGCACAGGCACCCCCAGATACTGGGCCTGGGCCTGGTAGTAGGTGATGCGGTTCTGGGACTGGGCGTGTTCGGCCGTGCCACCGCACTCCACGCCGCCGTTGATGATCTGGGTGGTCACCCCGAAGCCCGGCACCAGACCATTCTGCCTGTCGTGGTCATTGGGCTGCCAGGTGCCGTCGATCACGTGCAGCATGGAGGGCTTGGGCGGCTGCGGATAGACGAAGAAGAAGACGGCACTGGCCAGGTTGAGCCAGGTGTCCGCCACTTTTTCCGGGTTGTCCAGCAGGGTACGCACTGTGCCGAACATGGCCTCGGAGAAGGGGCCGTAGTTGTAGTTGTAAGAGAGCTGCTTGGCGCCACGACCGAAGTAGCTCTTGAACTCGCCGTTCTCGAACTTGCCGCATGGCCACTGCTGACCCTGCCACACATCCGGCCGACACTCAGCGTTGTAGCCGCCGCGCATCTGCTCGGTCCAGCCCATCTCCCGCACCCAGACCAGGCCCTGGCGCCACTCGGGCTCGGGTCGCCAACTCTCGTGACCGCCGGTCTCCTGAGCGAAGTGGGCAAACATGGTGGCCAGCGACTTGCGGCAGATGGCCTCGGCATTGCGACCGTCGCTGTAATCACCGCAAAAAGCCGGGAACTTGGCCACCGCCTGCAAAAAACCGCGATAGGTGTATTCCGGGGCCCGCAGCGGGAACAGGAAGTTGAACTGGGACTCGCTGATCACCCCCTCGACCCGCTTGACGTTGGCAGGGTTGAGCGGCAACCCGGGGGCCACCGCCTCGACCACGGCATTGTCGCGGGTCGCGATGGAGGCCTTGACTGCCGCCATGGCCGGGAAGTCGGTGAGCGCTTTCTCCTTGGCATCCAGCTCGCTCTGGCTCAGGTAGACGGGCGTGCCTTCGGTGGCACCGCTGCCCCCCTCCACCGGAGGCGTGATGCCAGCGCCGTCATCGGGCGGGGTCGCCTCGCCGTCACCCATCAGGGCCCACGGAGAGTCCCATTCATTGGCCCCTTGTACCCCCGGGCTCTGGCCCGGATTGGCGTACCACTTGGCTTCATAGATCTTGCCGTTGAAACTGACCTGGCTGCCGCCACTGTAACCCTGATTGATGTCATACAGGGCGGCGGCCCACAGCTGACCGCTCAGACAGAGTCCGGCCAGCAGGCTGGCCACAGAGGACTTTCTCATCATCATCCTTACCTCTTGCTAGATAAAAGGCGGGGCTTGGCCCCCGCCTGTGGTACCTCGCATTGCGCGAGGAAAATGCGTCTCAGCGTGTCAACGGCATGCCGTTGACCGTGTAGCCGAGACCGGCCGGTGCCGGCGTGAGCAGAGCGTCACTCTGCACCTGATTGCGGCACAGCACGCTGGCGCTGCGCGGCTCGCTGGCAGTGGGCACGTTGACATGGAACTTGTTCATCACGCTGGCGCTCAGGCGGTGGTTGGCCAATCTGAAACGCAACAGCCCATCACGGGTCTCCACCTGCAATTGGCAATCCCCCGTCCCGAGCCGCTCGCTGTCATCGCCATAGGTAAAACCATAAGCACCGTGCAAGGCCGGATAGAGGTAACCGGGCAGCTGCCTCTGCGGATCGTAGTAACCGACCAGGGTCGTCACCGGCCCCCCGAAGGCGTCAGGTTTGCGCTCCACCGCCAGGTCCGCCAGCGGCCCCTCGTTCCAGCGTGCACCGTCCGAGGTGTAACTCTTCTTGAAGCCACGGGAGACGGTGATCTGCTGACCGTTGATGAAGAGGGTACTGTTGTAGCCAGCGTCGTGATCGACAGTGACGATGCGGCCACGATTGACCGCCGAGGCCAACGGCAGCTGGATGTTGCGGGTCCAGTTGCCATCCCACATGGTCACCTTGACCAGATCGTACTCGGCCAGCAGGGCGGCCAGTTTCACTTCCCCCAGATCACTCACGGGTGCCGTGATCTGCTCGGAAAGGTCGACCTTGTGACGGTAGGGCTCCATTTTGGCGCGGCTCTCGTTCCACTTGCTGAAACCCGTGGCGGAACTGGCATCAAACACCGCCTTGCTCTCGAGGAAGCGCTGGATGATGGCCGCCGAGTTGGGGGTGTAGAGCGTAAAACGGTTGAAACCGGAGAGCGGCGCACCGCCAGCCATCGCATCGAGACCAAAGGTGCGGCTGTGGAAGGGCGCCTGACACTGGCCATCCAGACAGGTGCTCTGGCCGCTGCGGGTTGCGAAGAAGTTGGGAATGAAGCGGTTCTTGTCGCCATCCCAGCCCCAGGTGGCATTGTTCTGGTCGGCGCTGCGATGCACAGAGCCGGCAAAGCCCCCCACATAGTGACCAAGGCCGTAGTTGTGACCCACCTCGTGGCTGAACTCGTTGCCAAGAGAATCGTCGAGCGTGACTATGCCGCCCCCGCCGGAGCCGCCATGTACCTTCACCCCGTTGGCGTACTTGCCGCGACTGTTGTGGGCAGCCAGCTGGGCCACTACATAGGGGTGGCTGCTCTCCCCTTCACCCGCTGTGCTGTTGATGCCGTAGTTGGCATTGTCGATGCCGTGGGAGATGAGCTCCTTGCCGATGCGCTGGCGCATGGTGCCGTCGTGCCAGCCCCCTTCGCTCGGATCAAAGTCGGTGAGCAGGGTGCCATCCGGCAGCATCACCTCGGGCAGCGACAGGGGGGCATATTGACTCACGATGAGACGGCTGGCAGGTATGGTCTGGAAGTACTCCCGATGCGCTTCGGGATCCTTGGCAAAGGCAAACTGGTTGCGCGGTGTGGTCAGCATGCCGATGTCGATGGTGTGGATCAGCAGCTCCCCCGGTGCCCCCACCTTGAGGCCCGTCAGCTCGCCGTGGAGCTGGTTATGACTGAACCACAAGCTGAGTCCAGGTACTATCCACTTGGAGGGCAGTACCCCGCTCCAGGCATCGCTGGCGTAGGTGATGCCGTTATTTTCCAGCTCACCGTCACGGATCCACTGACCGCGCACAAATTTGAATTGCTGGCTCTGACCGCGGGAGAGTGTCACCTGACGACCACTGAAAGTGACAGTCGAGTCGTAGCCGGCATTGGAAGCGAGGCGCACCATCTTGCCTTCCAGCGCCGCATCCGTCGGCAAATAAACGTTGCGCACCCAGCGCCCGTCTGCGGTCTGGATGGACACAAGCGCATGGACTCGCAACTTGCTCAGCAGGAAGGCGCCGGCCGGATCACCCAGCTTTGCCAGTTCGCTGCTGCTGTTGATGACGCCTGTGGTGCCGGGGCCCGGGGTGAAATCGACCCCCTCTTCGGGGGAACCCTCCAGGTAGTAAGCGGTTTTGGGTAGTTTAGAGGGTGGGTTGAGTCCCATTGAGCCGAGCAACTTACCCGTCCCATCATAGGCCATCACCACCATGGGAGCTGTGCTGTCGGCTTGCATCGGTCTGACCAGCAACAGGCTCTTGCGCAGGGCGGTGAGACGGGGCTGATTGTCCCCCTCACGAGGATGGGCCGGCAGGATCTGGCTCTGGGCAAACTGCACCCTGGCCGCCAAGGATCCTTGCAAGTCATTCTGTGGGGTTGTGCCGTCGAATACCAGGGCAGGGACTGCCTGAGTGGCGGCCAGCAGAGAACCGCTTGCCAGCACTGCGGTGATCAGGCTGGCAATACGGGTAGTGTGTATGGTCATCATGACGCTCGCTGTTGTGGTGGGAAAAAGAAGGGGCATGCCAAGCATGCCCCGGTTGGTTCACAGAAAGGCTAGTTGACAGAAAGGTTAATTACAGGTGGCAGCGCCCAGGTCTTGCCAGACGTCGTGCTGGCCGGGCTCATTGCCACGGGTCCAGTACTGGGCCTTCCACTGATGGCCGTTGTGGGTGGTCAGGTCACCTGCGTTGTAGGCCACACCGGCATCCCAGCCCAGCTGCACCAGGCTTGTCAGCTTCCACTGATCGGCGTTGCGACTCGGCTCATTGCCCTGGGTCCAGTACTTGGCCTGCCACACCAGCTGGTTGTGGCTCACCTTCTCGCCACCGTTGTAGGTAGTCGCGGCTTTCCAGGCCGGCCAGTTGGCCGCATCCGGATCGGTAGCCCCACACTCGCCTCCCCCGCTGACCGGGGTCACGGTGAGACGGGTCTTGCCCTGGGCATCCAGCACGCCGTCGGTCACTGTGACAGTGAGGTCGTAGCCGGTCGCCTCGGTCACGCTGGGACCGGTAACCACCAAAGTGCTGCTGTTCTGACCACTGGCGGTCAGGCCTGCCGGCACGCTCCACTGATAGCTGAGGGTGTCACCGTTGGGATCGGTGGCGTTGGCAGTGATGCTCACCTGCTTGCCTGCCTCTACCGAGACCTTGTCCTGCACCGTCACCACAGGTGGCAGATTGGGTTGCGGCGCCTTGTTGGTCACCACTACCTGATCCTTGGCACTGAGGTTGTGGTCGTCGGTCACCGTCAGTTCGAACACCAGATTCACGTCCTGGCTGACCGCATCGACGCTCACCTTGGCCTTGGCCTGGTTGGCATCGCTCAGAGTCGCCTTGGGACCCGATACCTGAGTCCAGCTGTAGTTCAGCACGGCCCCTTCCGGATCGCGGGAGGAGGAACCGTCCAGCACCAGCTCTGCCGGGCCCGTCACGGCAAGATCATTGCCAGCGTTGGCAACCGGCGGCTTGTTGACCGGCGGTGTGCTATCGCCGTGGCCCAGCCCCTCGTGCATGGCGTTGAGAATGTCGCCGTTGTCGGCGTCGATTTCCCAGGCAAACAGGCCGCCGAGCTGGTTGGCCAGCACATACTGTCCCTTGGCCTTGACCGAACGGTCGTCATCGAAGGTGATGAGCTCACCGGTGGATGCCTTGAACACATAGGGTGCCTCGGCCACTTCGTCATAGCTGTACTGCCAGTCACCGGCCATCTTGCCCTTGGCGATGCCACGGTAGTCGATGACCCCCTTCTCCCAGATCCCTTCCGCTTCGGTGCCCGCTATGGGGCCGGTGGCGGTGCCGGTGAAGGGATTGTTGCCCTGATAACCGCTGACGCCGGTCCAGCCACGGCCATACATGGCCGCGCCAACCACTACTTTGCCCGGTTCGACGCCCTGACCCAGCAGTGCCTTCACCCCCTTGTCCGTGGTGTAGCGGGTATCGGGATCCCAGCTAGCGTCATACAAGGCGGTCTGGTGACCCAGCTCGGTGTTGGTCCAGGCGCCGTTGAAGTCGTAGCTCATCAGGAAGATGTGATTCATGTATTGCTGGGCGGCGCGGTAATCCACCTTGGCAATCTTGTCATCGCCGGCGCTGATGGCGGAGGTGAGCTCGTAGGTGCGGCCCGTCTCTGCACTCAGCTCGTCGAGCATGGCGCGCAGCTCCTTCATCAAGAGCACATAGGTCTCGCCATCGGAGGCATTGCCAAGATCCGGGTTGGCTCCCTGGCCACCCGGGAACTCCCAGTCGATGTCCACCCCGTCGAAGAATTTCCAGGTTTGCAGGTACTCTTTCACCGAGGCGACGAAGGTGTCGCGCTTGGTCTTGTCACCAAAGAAGAAGAAGGGGTCGGAGAGGGTCCAGCCGCCGATGGAGGGGAGAATCTTCAGGTCAGGATAGGCCTGTTTGAGCGCCATCAGGTTGCCGAAGTTGCCCTTGTAGGGCTCGTCATAGGCGGTGAGATTGCCCTGCCCCATCTGGATGGCAGCCCAGGGATCGTGGATGGAGACCTTGAAGTCCTCCCGCCCGGCGCAGGAGCGTTGCAGCGCCTCGAAACTGCCGGAGATGGACTTGAGACTGTCGTTGATGCCATTGCCGCCACAGATGGGGGTAAAGCCGTAAAGAATGTGAGTCAGGTTCTGGGCCGGGACCTTGTCCACGGTGAACTTGCGGCCATAGACGCCCCACTCCACATAGTAGGCCCCCACCACCTTGCCGGATTTGTTGGCGTAAGGTTTGTTGTTCTCCTGCAACGGTGCCTTGAGCGGCACCAGATGGCTGCCATCGGTGTCGGCCACCAGAATTTCTTTCTTGTCGGAGAGGGTGCAACCATCGGCATTGCACAGGGCCACCTGCATCTGGTAGCGGCCCCCCTTGGTCACCTTGAAGTTGGCGGTGCCGGAGGCTGACGCGGCGCCGGACCACACCTCCTGGCCATCGAGCAGCACCTTGGCCGTCTGGCCAACGTCACCGGACCAGAGGTTCCAGCTCACGCTGACCGGCGCGCCATCGGCATGTACCTTGACCAGTTTGTTGTAGGAGGTGGCGGCTTGATCGACTTCGACGATGGCGAACTTGGTTTCGCCCCATCCGATGGTGGGTTTGCCGGGGGCGGCAGCGAAGGCGGAGGAGGCACACAGACCCCCGACCAACAACGCCAGTACTGAGGGTTTTGGACTTAACATAGTTGAATATCCTTATTTCGTTCTTGGAATTAACAACGAAAAAGGCAACGCCAACCAGACAGGTAACGCAGACAACATCGCGCCATGGCTTGGCCCATGGACGAAACAACCTGTGGTGGCCCCGCTATCTTAGGTACTGCTGACCCTTAGACCGGAAGCTTTGCGTCCCGGACTTTCGTCCGGTTTGCCTTTTGCACAACTTGATTTGCGACAAAAAATAATCGCCGGTTGAATATAAGGAGTTAAACGAGGAAGGGCAAACCCCTGGCAGGTTATTAATAAGCCACTTTTTATCGGAAAATAGCCCCAAACGAGAAGAAAAGACGCTTTGTTGTGTAAGAAAGCGCCGATCTTGACGTCTCGGGGCTGAGATTAAAAATCAGACGAATTACTTGTTTCGTGATCATCATCAAGTTTGGCAGGCCGCAATATGCTGTTCATCAGCGCACGCAACTTGAGCGGTTTGACCGGTTTGCTGATGTAGCCGTAGCCGTGTTCACGGATCTGCGCCTGCAACTCGCTCTTGCGATCCGCACTGATGATGATGCCGCCAATGTCGTTGCCATGGGCGAGGCGCAGCATGTGCAGGGCCTGCAACCCTGTCTTGCCGTCATCCAGGTGGTAATCGGAGAGCACCAGCTGCGGCAGGAAACCGCCGGCGATGAGATCCTCCGCCTGAGCCTGGCTCTGGGCACACACCACCTCGCAGCCCCAACGCCCCAGCAGGGAGTGCATGGCGATGAGAATATCGCCCTCGTTGTCGATGCAAAGCACCCGAACCCCTTCCAGTTGGCTATCCCGCAGGGCGGGTGCCGCCACTTGCGTCGTTGCGACAGGGCGGGTCGCCAGATTGAGGGTGATGGCAAACACGGATCCCGCCCCCGGCCAGCTGCGCAGGGTCAGGTTGTGGCCCAGCACCAGGGCGATGCCGCGGGCGATGGCGAGCCCCAGACCCAACCCCTGCTCCTTGGCGGTGCGGGAGTGATCGAGGCGGGAAAACTCGTCGAAAATCGCCTCCTGCTTGTCGAGCGGTATGCCGGGACCGTTGTCCCACACCTCGATGCGCACCTTGTCCCCCAGACGGCGACAACCGAGCAGCACACGGCCGCCCGGGTTGTAGCGAAACGCATTGGTGAGGAAGTTTTGCAACACTCGTCGCAGCAAACGCACGTCGCTGTAAACCGCGAGCCGACTCTCCACCACCGAGAACTGAATGCCCCCCGCCTGGGCCAGCACCCCGAACTCCGCCTTGAGGTTGTCGAACACGTCGTGCAGGGCGAAATCGAGCTTTTTGGCCTTGAACTTGCCCGCCTCGAGCCGCGAGATGTCGAGCAGATCCGTGATGAGATCCTCGGTCGCCCCCAGCGCATCGTCGATGTGACGGGCGATGCGGGCCGTCTCATCCCGGGGGGGCAGCATCTCCAGCAGGGAAGAAGTAAACAGCTTGGCCGCATTGAGGGGCTGGGTCAGATCGTGGCTCACCGCCGCCAGGAAGCGGCTCTTGGAGTGGTTGGCCCGCTCCACCTGCTGGTTCACCAGCAGCAGTTGGCGGTTGAGCTCCGACAGCTCGTGGGTACGCTCGGCCACCCGCGCCTCCAGGTGTTCGTTGGCTTCCCGCAGCACCCGTTCGGCGTCGCGAAACGGGGTGATGTCGGTAAAGGTCATGACGAAACCGCCGGCCGGCATGGGGTTGCCCTGCATCTCGATCACCCGGCCATCGGGTCGCTCCCGCGCCGAAATATGAGGGCTGCCACGCTGCATGAAGGCCACCCGCCGCGCCACCTGGGCCTCGATATCTCCCGGGCCGCACAACCCCTGCTCGGCGTTGTAGCGGATGATCTCCTCGATGGATCGCCCCATCTGGATGAGGCCGGGCGGGTAGTGGAACAGCTCTATGTAGCGCCGGTTCCAGGCCACCAGCTTGAGCTCTCTGTCCACCACGGAAATCCCCTGCCCCATGTGCTCTATGGCCCCCTGCAGCAGGCCGCGGTTGAAGCGAAACACGTCGGAGGCCTCGTCCACTATGGTGGCGATCTCTTCGAGCTGCATGTTGCGCCCCTGCAGGGCCGAGGCCAGCACCAGCCGGGCGGACGAGGTACCGAACACCCCAGCCAGCAGCCGCTCCGTATGGGCGATAAGCTCAGCCGAGGCCTGCATCTGGGGCGCCAAAGTGCCGCCCCGCTCGCCGGCGAAGCGACCGAAGGCCCGCTTGACCCGGCTAGAACCGACGAAGCGGGCCGCCAGCATCTCCAGCTCCTTGACCGAGACCCGCGCCTGATAGAGGGCCGCCGTATCCCGGCTCGGCTTGCCGACAAAGTTGGCCGCCTGCAGCCGCTCGCTCACCGCCGCCCGCGACAGCAGGGATCCCGCCACATAGCCGAGCAGGTTGAGCAAGAGGCTCAGGAAGATGCACCAGGCTCCCAGACTCAGATCGCGAAACGCGGGCCAGTCCGGCGGTGCCAGCAACGCCTCCAGCGGCGAGCCGGCCAGCAGGCCGCTCTCCGCCAGCAGGGTGACAAACCAGAGGCTGACCCCGAGGGCGAGGCCGAGATAGACCCCCTTGCGGTTGCCGTGCCGCCAGTAGAGGCCGAGCAGCAGAGCCGGCGCGAACTGGGCCACGGCGCCGAACGACAGATAGCCGATACGCGACAGACTGGTGAGATCCCCAAGCCAGAGGTAGAGCCCCCAGGCCGCCAGCAGGATCAACAGGATGGCGCCCCGGCGTACCTGCAGCAGCAGTCGCACCAGCCGCTCGTCCCGCCCCTGCTGCCAGAAGCGGCGCAGCAGCACAGGCAGCACCAGATCGTTGCTGACCATGATGGCCAGGGCGATGGTGGAGACGATCACCATGCCAGTGGCCGCCGAAGTACCGCCGAGAAACGCCAGCATCGCCATGCCGTCGAAACCGAGCGACATGGGCAGGCTGATCACATAGGTATCGGATGCCATGCCGGCCCCCACCCACTGCTTGCCCGCCAGCGCCAGCGGCCAGATGAAGAGTCCCATCAGGAACAGGTAGAGCGGGAACAGCCAGCGCGCCCAGTGCAGATCCTGGCCCTGGTTGTTCTCCACCACTGTCACGTGAAACTGGCGTGGCAGGCAGATGACAGCGCACATGGCGACCAGGGTGTAGATGGCAAGCTCCAGCAGGCTGCCCGGCGTCACCGCCACCACGGCATCGAGAAAGTCGCTGGCCACCAGAGTACGGGCCTGACTCGGCTTGCTGAGGATAAGCCAGAGTGCAAAGCCCCCCACCGCCATGAAGGCGAGCAGCTTGACCACGGATTCGAAGGCGATGGCCACCACCATGCCTCTGTGGTGCTCGGTGGCGTCCAGGTGGCGGGTACCGAACAGTATGCTGAACAGGGCCAGCAGCAGGGTGACCCCCAGTGCCAGCTCGGCCGTGTTGCCGGTCGGTCCCGCTGGCACCGAGTTGGCCATCAGCAGATCCAGCCCGGTGACGATCGCTTTGAGCTGCAACACCAGATAGGGCAGCACCCCTATGATGGCAACCAGACTTATCAGCATGGCGAGACGCTGGGACTTGCCATAGCGGGCGGCGATGAAGTCGGCGATGGAGGTGATGTGCTCGCGCTTGGCCACCAGTATGAGGCGGGCCAGCAGGCGCCAGCCGAACAGAAACACCAGCATGGGACCCAGATAGATGGGCACCGGCGACCAGGGGGATTCGCTGGCCTGACCGACGGTGCCGAAGAAGGTCCAGGAGGTGCAGTAGACCGCCAGCGACAGGCTGTAGAGCAGGGGTTGCCCCTTGAGACGGCGGCGCTTGCTCTTGTCAGCCACATAGGCGATCAGAAACAGCAGCCCCAGATAGGCGAGCGACAACCCGATCAGCAGCCATCCCTGGTGCATCTGTAACCTCTTGTCCATGTTGAATATTTAAGCGCGGCAGCTGCCAGTCTAGAGAGGTGCCCGGAAAATGTCATCTCCTTCTTGCCAGTCAATCCTTATCGTTTTTCAATAAAAAACCCTTGACGCAATATCGAAAAACGATAAACATTGGCGTCGAGTTATCGATAAACAGTAAGCAAATGCCGCCTTGTGCGGCCCATGGCGTCTATCACGAGGTATAGGATGAAATACAACAAGCTCGAACGCATGAGCAGCCTGATCGAATGGATCCTGCTGTTCGCCCTGCTGGCCACCCCGATCATGACGGTGCTGGGTACCTGGTCCCATCTGCTCGGCGGCAGCGACTACCTGCAGGATCAGCTGATCAATGCGCTGGCTCTGGAGGGTGACAAGGTGCTCAACGGCGTGCCGCTGACCATGGGGGAGGCTACCGCCGTCCAACAGGCAGCCCCCACCCCCTCGCTCAGCGACTATCCGCTTGACCTGGGCACGCGCCTGCTGGCTACCCTGGTCATGCTGCTGCCGGATCTGGTGTTCATGCTGATCCTGTGGCAACTGCACCAGCTGTTTCGCGGCTATCGGCACGCCATGCTGTTCACCTTCAGCCAGATCCGCCGCTACCGGCTGATCGGCCTGCTGCTATGCGCCAGCTTCGTCACCAAGATCATCACGACCCCGCTGCTGGACACAGTGCTCACCCTGCCAGGCCCCGAGCTGCACGGCACTATCAACATAGGCTCATCGGACTTCCAGTTGCTGCTGGCCGGCTTGATTGTCTCGGCACTGGCCCTGGTGATGCGCGAGGCCAAACAGCTGGCCGACGAACAACAACTGACGGTGTGAGGATCCCATGCCCATCATAATCCGGCTCGACGCCCTGCTGGCCGAGCGCAAGATGACAGCCCGTGAACTGGCCCAGCGGGTCGACATCACAGAGGCCAACCTCTCCATCCTCAAGAACGGTCATGCCAAAGCGGTCCGCTTCTCCACCCTGGAAGCCATCTGCCGCGAGCTGGGCTGCCAGCCGGGCGACCTGCTGGGCTATGAGCAAGCGCGCTAACCCGCAGGAACGACGCCATGACCCTTCCACCCGTCATCCAGAGTCTGTTGCTGCTCCCCTTCTGGGGAGCAGCCGTCGAGGCCCCGCCCGGCCCAGGCTATCAGCTCATGGCCAGCGCCAAACCCGACACCCTGCTGATCCGCTTCACCCCGGAAGGGGCACAACCTTTCACTCTTCTGCCTGCCCGTACCTTGCGCGGCACACCACAACAGGGGTTGCCTGCTCTTACCTGTCTGGAGAGCGGCGCCAGGGTCAAGCCGGGCCAGCCCATCCGGTGCCGCGAGCTGAGCTGGCAGGTGACGCTCAAGCCTGTGCCTGCTACCGGGGCCGATGCCTCTGCCCAGCAGAGCCTCTACTTTCCGCAAGGCGGCTGGCTGGTCACCGAATGGGGGAATTTCCCGCGCCAGCAGGGTGCACAACCGGGTCAGGTGTGTCTGCCGGATGGCCGGTGCCACCCCATGCCCCGCATGGACGAGCCGCCACTGATCCTGCCCTTCGCCCTGCCAGCGACAACCCAGTCTCGGCAGGGAGCACGTCTGCAGATCCATCACGATGGGGTGGCCGGGGCGCTGAATATCGCCAGCCTGCAAAAGAAGCTGGAGGCCATCATCGATTACCTCGCCTTTCAGCTCGATGCCCCGCCCCCACGCCAGCCCTGGCAACTGGTGTGGCTGGCGCGCGACATCAGTACCCACTCGCTGGGAGGCGCCGCCGGTGCCGGGGCTTTTGTCGCCAACTATCCGGTCAGCGACACCCAGCCCACCGCCGATGCCCCACTGCGTCTGCTGCGCACCAGTGCCCACGAGGCGGTGCACATGCTCGACACCCGGGCCAGACCGACCTGGGTCGCCGAGAGCCTGGCGGAGTACCTTGCCATCAAGTCGCTGCACCGCTTCCGTCTGGACACCACCACGGCCGCCGACGAGCTGGTGCAGCGCGAAGACCGTCTGCCCCATGCCAAGACAGGCCTCTATCGGGCCAGTGATGCGGTCAAGGCGGGAGATCTCTCCTACTATCCCCTTTTCTACGTGAAAGGGAGCGCCTTCTGGGAGGCACTGGACCTGGCCCTGCAACGCCATCACCGTACCCTGTCGGCACTTTTGCCGCATCTCTCCTGGCAAGAGGATGGTCGCTTCGATGCAGCCTCCAGCACCTTGCTGGCGGGCACCCTGGGTGCCGAAGTCTGGCATTCCCTGATCCGCCGCTATCTGAGCGAGCCAGCGTGAGGCGAGAGACATGCAAAAAGGGGAGCACATGCTCCCCTTCACTTTGTCTGGCACCTTCATGTTCGGCCAAGACATTGTCGGCCAAGATCAGGCGGAGGCCGCCTCGCCAGGGCGCAGCCGCAGGAAGAAAACGGGCACCACCACCAGCACCATGATGAAGAAGATGCCGCCACCGAGAGTCTCGAACAGCAGGCCAGAGAGTGTCATCAGGGCGGCCACCGTCATGCCGAGACCGAGCGCCGCGTAGAGTGCCTGGGTGGGGATCAGCTGCTCCGTCGGCAACTGACGGGTCATGAAGCGCACGGCGCCGAGATGACTGACGCAGAAGGTGACCGCATGAAGCAATTGGCCCGCCACCAGCACCACCATATCGGTGGAAGCGCCGAGCAGGCTCCAGCGCACCACGCACCCGATCGCCCCCACCAGAAACAGGCTCTGGGCGCCGAACCGGTTGAGAAAGCGCTTGTCGGCGGCGAACATGCCGATCTCCGCCACCACCCCCAGCGCCCACAGATAGCCTATGGTGGTACCGCTGTAACCCGCTGCCTTCCAGTGCATGGCACTGAAACCGTAGTAGGCGGCATGGCTGCCCTGCAGCAGGGCCGAGATCAACAGAAAGCGGCGCACCGAAGGGGACTTGAGGGTATCGAGCAGGGAGGCTTTCGCCCGCTCTCCCTGAATGTCGCGGGGCGCCGGATACAGCGGCAACCAGCTGAGCAACAGCATGAGCAGCAATCCCGCCACCATGGTATGCAGCACCCAGTCGCTGCCAAAATTCCCCACCAGCGATCCCACCAGAGTAGATGCAACGATGAAAGCGAACGAGCCACACAGCCGCACCTTGCCGTAATCGAGATGGGCCTGCACCACCATGCGGGTAGCCAGTGCCTCCCCCACCGGCATCAGTGTCGGGTAGATGAAATTCGCCACCAGGGTCAGGCCCACCAGCCACCAGAGGTTATGGCTCAGATAAAAGCCGAGGAAAGCCAGCAGACTCAGCAGACAGAGCAGCCGGGTGATGGGCAGCAGGTGCCCCGCCCCCTTGATCTGCCCCATCACCAACAGGTTGCCAGCGAAGCGGATCGCCATCCCGGCTCCCAGCAACAGACCTATCATCTCGGCGCTCACGCCGATCCCCTCCAGCCAGAGCGACCAGAACGGCAGATAGGCACCATAGACGAAGTAGAAGGCGCCAAAGAACAGGGCTAACCAGGAGAAGGCGGGCATAGATCCTCGACAGCGGGAAGAAGGGGCACAAATGATAACCGATTTGCAGGGGAGGATCCTGCGATCCCGAGGGGAAGCAAAAATGAAAAACATCAATAAAATTGAACTATTGCCACAAGAGTGGAGTCTATTGAGTAACACCACCTCCTGGTTAGTGTTGCAATCTTTCCACCCGCTTCTGGCGGGTTTCTTTTTTTAGTGGTCATGGGCCGGTTTCAGCCCACTAAAAAGGGGCCTTGCGGCCCCTGAGTCATAAGATGTGCGTGCTGCTCACCGGCATTAGAAGACGTACTTGACCCGTGCGCTCAGGTTGCGGCCCGGCTCTGTCTTGTTGCTGGTGTTGGCGGTAGCGCTCTGCCCAGTGATGTTCTCGTAGCTGACATACTCCTTGTCAAACAGGTTGAAGACACCGACGTTGAGCTGCAGATCCTGTATGGGCTTGAACTGGGCGTAGAGATCCACCACACCCCAGCCAGCGCTCTTGATGTTGTCGTTGCCTCTGGCATCCTTGCCCACCTTGTCCATGTCATCGGCAAAGCGCAGCGCCGTGTTGATGTTCCAGTTCGCCTGTTCCAGACGCACACCCACACTGCCGTTGAGCGGGCTCAGGCTGTTGATGTAGTTGCCATCCCCATCCTTGCCTTCGATGTAAGCCAGGTTGCCCCAGACGTTGACCAGGTCATTCAACCAGTAGTCAGCCTTGGCCTCGACCCCCTTGGTGGTCGCCTTGTCCAGGTTCTGGTACTGATAAAGGGCGGTGCGACCCTCGGTGCCGACCTGGGCCAGCTCGATGAAGTCGTCAAACTTGTTGTAGAAAGTCGCCACTTCGTAGCTGAAGCCGCCCGCATCGCCGCGTACCCCCAAATCGATGCCGTCGCTGCTCTCGGGCTTGAGGTTCGCATTCGGCTCGATGCGATAGCCATACGCTTGGTGGTTTAAAGTCGAGAAGGCGTTGTCATACATGGGGGTCTTGTAGCCATGGCTGTACTGGGCGAACAGATTGGCCGCCTCGTGTGCCTTGAACACCAGCCCCAGCTTGGGCGAGAACTCCCCTTCGGAGAACTTCTTGAGGTTTTCGCCCGTGTAGGCGGGATCCTGATCCGGGGTCATACGGTAGTAGTCGTAGCGAACACCCGGCGTCAGTACCCAGCGCTCGCCAAACTTCAGCTCGTCGAAGGCCCACAGGGCACCGTGTTCCGTGGTCGTGGACGGGAAGCTCAGCTCGCTGTAGCCAACGAAATCACCCGGCGTGGTCGGCGCCTTGAAACGGGTGCGCTCGTTGTCGGTATGCTCATACTCCAGGCCCCAGGCGAGGCGCTGGCTGGCCAGTGCCTTGCTGAATTTCACCTGGGCCCCCAGGCTCTCTTGCTCGAAGCCGTTGCTGTCCAGCGAGTTCTTGGTCACATAGGGGTTGCCCGGTCTGACCGGATACTTGGAAGAGGCGTACTGATCCAGGGTCTGCTTGGTGCGGGCATAGTAGACCTTGCTGTCGATGCGATCGACCCAGGGCGCGTTCAGGGCGATGCCGTGATCCAGCATCAGGGAGAGGTTGTCCGTGTCCTTGTCGGTGATCGGCTGATTGAAGACGGAGCCTGCCTTGGTGAGATCGACGGCATCCGGATCCTGCCCTTCGTTGAAGTAGTCGACGGTCAGTTTCAGGAATTGATCGTCGCTCAGGTTCCACTGGCTCTTGAACAGCACGGCCTGGCTGACGATGTCGAACTCCTTCTTGTCGCCATCGTAGTTCTGGGTCACGCCGCCGTCACGCCAGGTGTAGCGCAGCAGGTTCTCGAACTCGCCGCTGCGCAGGGCCCCGGTAAAACCGGCCATGTTCTGATGGTTGCTGGAGGCGTAACCGCTGGTCACGTCCAGGTAGCTGTCGCGGCCCCGGAGGAAATCGCTGGCATCCTTGGTGGTGATGGCGATGACGCCGCCCAGGGCATCTGAGCCGTAGGCCGCCGACGCAGGCCCCTTGACCACTTCTATCTGCTTGATCATGTCGGTGTCGAAGTAGCTCTGGCCGACCCCGCCGTTCTTGTAGGCATCGTTCTGGCGCACACCGTCACGCACCATCTTGACCCGGTTTTCACCCATGCCACGGATGACGAAGGTCTGGGCATCACCAGCACCGCCTATCGCAGTCACGCCCGGCTCGTAACGGAACAGGTCGGCAACGTTGCTCACCGCCTGCTCTTCAATCTGCCTGGCCGTGATCACAGTGATGGGACCGGAAACATCTTCCAGTTTTTGCTCCATCCGTGAGCCGCTGACGACCATGACTTCATCTGCTTTCTTGTCCGCCGCGAAGACCGGGGAAGCGAGGCCGGCCGCCACGGCAAGGGCAACCAGCGAGAGGGTGTTATTGTGCGCCACTGTGAATCCTTATTGAGAACTGTTATCAAACAGCTGGCATATTACTTAGCTCGCAACAAAGATCAACAATAAAAGGAATCATTCTCATTTTCTTTTGTCATAGTTAGGTTCTACACTATTCCCCTCTGTTTTCCAGCTCGCCATGCTGTCATCGTATGGCTCCGGCTCTTCTTCGTTGTGAGATACCATGACCCGACTACTGCCCCTGCTCACCCTTCCCCTGCTGCTGGCCGCCTGCGCCACACCGCCCGGTAACGATGCCGGCACCCTCTACCACTATCAGCTCAGCGCAGGCCAGTCCGATGCAGGCCAAGGTGAGCTGACGCTGACACAGGCGGTGGATCGGGTGGCGGATGCCGACATAGTGCTGGTGGGCGAGCTGCATACCCATACTGCCATACACCTGCTGCAGGCCCGTCTGCTGGCGGGGCTGGAAGAAGCATCCAGGGCCGATGGTCGTGCCCTTGTGCTCTCCATGGAGCAGTTCAGCCGTGCCGATCAAGCCGTGGTGGATGCCTATCTGGCCGGGCGCATAGGTGAGGCGGCCCTCATTCGCGATGGCAACGCCTGGCCCAACTACCAGAGCGACTATCGCCCGCTGGTGGAATTTGCCAAACAGCACCATCTGCCGGTCATCGCAGCCAACGCCCCCAAGCCGCTGGTGAGCTGTGTCGGTCAGGAGGGGCCACAGTGGCTCGACAAGCTCCCCGCCAACCGCCGCAGTCAGCTTGCCCGCGAGCTGACGCTCACCGACGATGGCTATCGCCAGAAATTCATGGCCTCGCTCCACCACGGTGATGCCGACGGCAATGCCCGCCGCTTCGCCGCCCAGACCAGCTGGGATGACACCATGGCCGAGAGCATGGTCGATTATCTCAAGCAGCATCCCGGCCGGCGCATCATGCACATCGCCGGCAACTTCCACGTCGAGGGGGGCCTGGGGCTCGCCAGCCGCATCGCCAGTCGCAACCCTGAGCTCAAAGTCGCGCTGGTGGTGCCAGAGACTCTATCGCAGACGAATGCGCAGATCCCCGCCGGGCAAGTGGCCGATATACGGGCCCGGATCACACCTCTGCCAGAACGCTGGCTAAATGCAGATGAAATGAAGCAAGATATGGGCGCACTGCATCAATCCCGAAGCCGTGACTGCAGCCAATGGCTGCAACCCTGAAAATCGCCTAAGGATTCCATATGGATGTGTTACTGGTCATCGACATGCAACAAGGGCTGTTTGCTCATCCCCGCCATCAGGACGCGCAGGTCATTGCCAATATCAATCGCTTGGCAGACAGCGTGCGGGCCAATCAGGGCCGTGTCATCTATGTGCAGCACGACGCACCGGGTTCTGAACTGGAACCCGGCAGTGCAGCCTGGCAGCTCCACGCCGATTTGATCCCGGCGCGCAGCGACAGCAGGGTGAGCAAGACCGCCTGCGACAGCTTCCTCGATACAGAGCTCGGCTTTCTGCTGGCGGAACAGGCAGTGGATCGCCTGCTGATCTGCGGCTGTGCCACCGATTTTTGCGTCGACACCACGCTGCGCAGCGCCGCCGCCCGGGGATTTGACGTATTCGCGGTGACGGATGCCCACACCACGGCGGATCGTCCTCACCTGAGTGCGGAAAAAATCATCGAGCATCACCACTGGATGTGGGAGCACCTGAGCCTGCCAAAGGGCAGAACCGTGACCCTGCTCACGACGGATGCGTTGCTCGAAGCCACCCAGCCCGAGCTGGCGTGTTAATCTGCCAGCCTTGAAGTGATCACCGGATTGGAGTCTTGTGTGCGTCTACTGTCTGCCGTTGCATTCATGCTGTTGTTACCGGCAATTTCTGCCTGCTCCGGTTTGCCGGGGCGTCAGCCGGATGGCCCAGCCCCCCTGTTTAGAACCCAGATCAACGAAGAGGGGAGCAAGCGTTTCACGTTTGAAGCCGCACCGTTCGACACCCTGCCTACCCGGCTGGAGGAGAACGACGGCAATCGCCTGAGTCGCAGCAAGAGTCTGCTGGAACGGCGTGAAGCTCTGCAGGATGCACAGTTGACCCAGACCCTGGCCGAACGGAAGTATTGCCACAATGGCTATATCATCCTCAGCCAGACCTCCTGGAAGATCCGGGGCGAGTGCAACGAGACGGCCAGCCAGGCCGATCGCGATGCCTTCCCCAACAAGGCTTCCTGGCAGGACTAGCTCTCTGGCGTGACACGCAATAAAAAACGGGCAGCCTGGGCTGCCCGTTTTTTATTGCAAAGGCCTGTCGTCAGACTGGCGCATCGGCCGGGCTGGTCAGCTCGGCACCGTTGTCGACCCGTTTGTGCCCTTCCACCAGATGCACGAAATCCACCAGCTCGTCACCTGAGACGCGAAATGCCTGGCCAAAGCCTTTGACGAACAAACCCTGCTCAGGTTTGAGGCGAAACAGCACGAAATCCTTGAGATTGGACAGCCCTTTGACTATCTCGCCAAAACGCCCTTCCAGCGCGGCAATCGCCTGACTCCAGCGCACGTCGTCACGAGCCACTACTTCGGCCAGTGCATCAAAGGTGAGACGCTTGCGGGCGAACAGCTCACGGGCACCTGTCTCGTCCTCGATCAGCATCAGCGATACCTTGGGTACCTGTTGCAGGTTGCGGGCGTGACGGGCGATTTCAGAGATGAGCACATAGTAGCCATCTTCCTGCAGCACGAAGGGGGCATAGCTGGCATTGGGGTTGCCTTCGCTGTCCACCGTCGCCAGTTGCAGGGTGCGGCAACCGTCGCGAAACTCGCGGATCTCCGGTTGCAGACGATTCTGCAGACGCTCCTGACGTTCACTCATGCTTTTACTTCCTCTTGGTACTGGTGGCGCAAGGCCATGAAACGCTCCACCTGGGCAGGCAACAGCTTGCGCTGCTCATCACGTCCCAGATAGACCTTGAAAATACAGCGGCCGCTGTGGCCGAAGAACTGGAAAGAGTGGCCTTCTTTACCCATAAACAGCTTGCTGACCAAGGCAATGCCGACCACGTTGTCGAGCTTGAGATGGCCGTGCATCTCGCCGTCACGCCCCATCAGGTTGTAGTAGCCACGGGCATTCTTGCCTCTGGGGAAGGGTGCCTTCACCTCAAAAATGGAGCCATCGGATTCGACGATGGTAGTCACCTGACCCCAGTCTGCCAGATCCGCCAGCAGGGCTTCAGCCTGCTCGGCGGGGACCAGGGTCACCAGCTCGTCGGGCAGGTGGCGCACCACCTCCCACTCGCTGACCACCAGCTGAGTGGCAATGCTGGAGGGATGGGCGCTGGGATCTTGCTCCAGCAGCTCATGAATGCGTTGTGCAATGCTCATCGGTTCTCCCTGGGGATGCGTTCTGCATCCCTCTTCTGTCATGGCGAATACTGTAATAAAGCGCCCAAACCAATGCAATTGATAATCGCTTTCATTCTCAGTGCATTTTTTTCACCGACTTGATATTCTCGGCGCAAACCCAACTTCATTCACCCTTCGGAGGTTAGCATGGGCCGTCGTTTTGCCCTCGCACTCACCCTGCTGAGCTGCTCAGCTCTTTCCCTGCCAGCAAGCTCGCAGGAACGTATCGTCAGCATAGGTCCTGCCACCACAGAGCTCATTCTGGCGCTGGGCGGTGAACAAAGCCTTATCGCCACCGACATCAGCAGCGTTGAACCGAAAAATCTGCCCAGGGTCGGTTATCACCGTGCCCTCTCCGCCGAGGGGATCCTCAGTCTGGCGCCGACTCGCCTGATCGGCAGCGACGAGATGGGCCCGGCACCGGCGCTGGATCAACTGCGCCGTGCAGGCGTAGCAGTGAGTGTGCTGGAGACGGCACCGACCCTGGCCAACCTCAACCAGCGTATCGATACCCTGGCCAAGCTGCTCAATGACCCGGCCGCCGGGGCGGCACTCAAGGCCGAGATCCAGACCCAGACCGATCAGCTGGCCGCGCAGGCTAAACAGAACAAGCCGCTCAAGGTCGCCTTCCTGCTGCTGCACAAGGGGCAACCCACCAGCATAGCTGGCGGCAACACCACCGCCAGCGCCCTGCTCACCCTGGCGGGCGGCATCAATCCGGTAGACCAGCTGAGCGACTACAAACCCGTCTCTGCCGAAGCCCTGATCAAGCTGCAGCCGGACCTGGTGCTGGTGAGCGGCCGCGACTGGCAACAATATCAGGATCCACAAACCGTGCTGGCACAGGTGCCCGCGCTCGCAGCGACGCCGGCAGGTAAGAATCGAGCCATCCACGCCATCGACGGCCACGCCCTGCAAGGGGGTCTCAGTCTCACCTCGCTGCAACAGGCGAACCAGATCGCCAAGTGGATCAAGCTGGGCTCATGATGCGCCTGCCACTGCCCTGGTTGCTTTGCCTCACCAGCGCCGCGCTGGCACTGCTGCTGGTCGGATCCCTGGCGACCGGCCCCATGGCGCTCTCCCTCGGCGAGAGTCTGCGCGCCCTGTTTGCCGGTCAAGAAAGTGGCATTGAAGCCCACAAGCTGCTGATCGTGCAGGAGATCCGCCTGCCCCGTACCCTGCTCTGTATCGCGGTGGGCGGCATTCTCGGCCTCTGTGGCGCCGTCATGCAGGGGCTGTTTCGCAATCCGCTGGCCGATCCCGGCATCATTGGCGTCTCCGGCGGGGCCGCCCTCGGTGCCGCGCTGGCCATAGTGCTGCTGGCCCCTCTCGGCGGCCAGCAGTGGCAAAGCCTGCTCGGCATCGGTCTGCTGCCTCTGCTCGCCTTCCTCGGCGGGGCGCTCACCACCACGCTGGTATATTTGCTCGGCACCCGGGAAGGTGGCACCTCCGTCACCGTCATGTTGCTGGCCGGTGTGGCCATCACGGCACTTTCCGGCGCAGTGATCGGCCTGCTCACCTACCTGGCCGACGATCAGATGCTGCGCAACCTGAGTCTGTGGCAGATGGGCACACTGGCGGCAGGCAAACCGGTGGACGTGGCACTGGCACTGGCTACCCTGATCACCCTGCTGCTGCTGTTCATGCGCGATGCCAATCCCCTCAACGCTCTGTTGCTGGGTGAAGGGGAAGCCCGTCATCTGGGAGTGAATGTGCAATCCCTCAAGCGGCGCCTCATCTTGCTCACCGCCGCTGGGGTCGGTGTCGCCGTCGCCGTGGCGGGCATGATCGGCTTCGTCGGTCTGGTGGTCCCCCATCTGGTGCGACTGCTGGCCGGGCCCAACCATGTCAGACTGTTGCCGCTTTCAGCTTTGCTCGGCGCCGCCCTGCTGCTGGGCGCCGACATGCTGGCTCGCACCCTGATGGCGCCAGCCGAGTTGCCGGTGGGCATCATTACTGCCCTGCTGGGCGCTCCCTTCTTTATCTGGCTGCTGGTCAAGGGCCGCCGGACGCTTTAACCGGAGGTCTCACCTTGTCAATATCATCCCCTCTGCTGCGCTGCCACCAGCTCAGCCTCACCCGTGGTGGCCGCCCCATCCTGGACAGACTCGACCTCACACTGCAAGGCGGCACGCTCACCGCCCTGCTGGGCCCAAACGGCGCAGGCAAGAGCTCACTGCTCAAATGCCTGACCGGCGAGCTGGAGTACGAAGGGGAAATCAATCTGTTTGACCGGGAGCGGCAAGCCTGGGCCAGCAGAGAGCTGGCCCACCGCGTCGGCGTGCTGCCGCAGAGCTCGTCTCTCAACTTTCCGTTTCTGTGCGAAGAGGTGGTCGCCATGGGGCGCCTGCCCCACACTGAGCCCGGCAGCCGACGGGACGAGATAGTGCGGGCCGCCATGACCCACGCCGGGGTCGATCACCTGGCCAGACGTCTCTATCCCGGCCTATCCGGGGGGGAGCGACAGCGGGTGCAGTTTGCCAGAGTGCTGGCCCAGATCTGGCAAGCACCGGACGATCCCCAGCAGGCGCGCCTGTTGTTGCTGGACGAACCCACCTCGGCGCTCGACCTCAAATATCAGCACCAGCTGCTCACCATGGCTCGTGCCCTGGCTGCCCGCAACACGGCCGTACTGGTGGTGCTGCACGACCTCAATCTGGCGGCGCGCTACGCCGATCGACTGGTGATGCTGGATCAGGGCAGGCTGCTGGCTGATGGCACCCCGGCCGAGGTACTGACCCCGGCCTTGATCGACCGCCTCTATGATTATCCCGCTCAGGTGATCCATCACCCTGAGACAGGCCTGCCCATGGTGGTGTGAGAGGGGTCGGGATCCTGGATAGCAAAAGAGCGCCATCAGGCGCTCTTTTTGATTGTGAGAGAAGTTCTGGCTCACGCTATCTGATAACGGCCCGGCTTGTGTCGTTGAACGTCAACACCCGATACGGATATCGGATGAGTGCAATATCGGGTTCTCACGCTATCTGATAGCGGCCCGGCTTGTGATTGAGTGTCAACACCAGGTTACAGATGATGGCCGCCACTACCGAGAGGGCCAGGATCCAGGGCTGCACCACGAAGCAGGAGGCAACGACTATGGTGCAGTCCAGCCCCATTTGCAGCTTGCCGGCGCGGATGCCAAAGCGGTCCTGAATAAACAGCGCCAATATGTTGAAGCCACCCAGGCTGGATTTGTGGCGGAACATGATGAGCAGCCCCATGCCAATCAGGGTGCCACCGATCAGGGCAGCATAGACGGGCTCAATCTTGCCTATCTGCAGCACGGCGTTGAGGTGATCCGTCATGAAGGAGACAGCCGCCACCGAGACGAAGGTGTTGAGGGTGAAGCGCGGCCCCATCCTCAGCCAGGCCAGGGCGTAGAACGGCAGATTGATACCGAAGAACAGCAGGCCGAAGCTCAGGCCCGTCACCTGTTGCAGCAAGAGCGCCAGCCCGGCGGTACCGCCGGTGAGCAGGCCAACCTGATGAAACAGGAAGATACCGAGAGAAACGAAACCGGCTGCCGTCAGCAGGGCGAGTACATCTTCATAAAACGGGTGCACAGAAGCGTGCGGGTCCGCAGAGCCCGGGGTGTTGTCCATAACCTGTATCCAATAGCGAAGTGAAAAGAGTGTTTTTGCCGCAGTGGCGGACGCGAGCCCTGTCCGCAGGGCTTCGTTATGGGGTCCAGTCTATTTTTTGCGACCATGATCACAATAGCTCCGGGAAACGCCCCGTTTTGGTGCCTGTCATTCTCCATTGACAGGCCGTGCACCAAGATGCAGCATGCCGCGCCTGACGAGCTCCGCCATCGCCCGCCATGTCGCCGGAACGACGTGGCGCTGGCGTGCGCGCTCTGGTACAAAGCCCACAGCCATTTTCCAGTCCCCGTTCAGGACCAGAGACCCCCAATGATCAGCACAGGACAACACTCATGAAGTATCTGGTGACAGGCGCCGCTGGCTTTATCGGCTTTCACGTGGCCAAACGGCTATGCGAGGCAGGCCATCAGGTGGTGGGGCTGGATAATCTGAACGACTACTACGAGGTAAGCCTGAAACAGGCGCGACTGGCCCGGCTGCTCCCCTTTCCTCATTTTCGCTTCGAACAGCGGGAACTAGCAGATCGGGATGCCATGGCAAACCTGTTCACCAACGGCCAGTTCGAGCGGGTGATCCACCTGGGCGCCCAGGCGGGGGTACGTCACTCACTGGAAAATCCGTTCGCCTATGCCGACAGCAATCTCACCGGCATGCTGACTGTACTGGAAGGGTGCCGCCAGCACGGCATAAACCATCTGATCTACGCCTCCTCCAGCTCTGTCTATGGCCTGAGCGATCTGATGCCCTTCTGTGCCGAACAGCGGGTAGATCACCCCGTCTCTCTCTATGCCGCCACCAAGAAGAGTGGCGAACTGATGGCCCACTCCTACTCTGCGATCTATGGTCTGCCTACCACAGGCCTGCGCTTTTTCACCGTCTATGGCCCCTGGGGTCGCCCCGACATGGCCATCGCCAAGTTCACCCGCGCCATCCTGGCGGGCGAGCCCATCGATGTGTACAACCACGGGGATCTCAGCCGCGACTTTACCTACATAGACGACATAGTGGACGGCATACTCGCCATCGCCGAGCTGCCGCCCCGCGCCAATCCGCACTGGCACGCCAGTCAGGACAGCCAGGCCGAGAGCGCTGCCCCCTATCACATCCTCAACATAGGCAACGGCCGGCCGGTGCGGCTGCTCGATTTTATCGAGGCGCTGGAGCAGGCGCTGGACAAGCCCGCCATCAAGCGGATGCTGCCCATGCAGGCTGGCGACATGCACGCCACCTGGGCCGACAGCGAGCCCCTTCACACCCTCACGGGTACCCGCCCCGCCACCCCGCTCAGGCAGGGAGTCGCCGAGTTTGTGCGCTGGTATCTTGACTATTACCGGCCGGGGTGAGCCCCCCGGCGACATGAACGTGCAATCCTGACTAAATAGTGCGGCGTGGAACATGAGTCATCACAGGTTTCCCCCATCGCAAGCCACTTTTGCTACCCCTTGTGATGGGACTGTCCCTTCCAATGCCCACCGGCATCCCACACGGGCCTGTATTTGCCATTGGTTCCATACCATTTTGATCTCTGGGCAGGTGGCGTCATAACAACAGGATCCACTGGATTAATGGCAGATCGGGCCATGTTCCCCTATATCTTCTGTACCCCAACAGGAGAGAATCCATGGCGAGCCTCAGCGAAAACAGGCTGTTTTTGCTGCTTTTTTTATCGCTGTTGCTGGCCGGTACTGTGCAGGCTGCAGCGCAAAGCAGGGATTTCAGACAAGCCCCCAAGGCGCTCACTGCCCTGAAAAAGGGTCAGGTGGCGCAGAGCCAGGGTAATTTGACCCAAGCCATTCACTTCTATTGTGCCGCCGCCACGACGGGCAACCCGGAAGGCTATTTTCGCATCGGTCGCCTGCTTGCCACCGGCCCGGGCTCGGTGCGCAACCCCAAGATGGCCAACGCCTACCTCGCCATGGCAATGCGCCTTGGCAATCAGCAAGCCGCCCGCTACTACAATGCCCGCATCGGCAACGCCATCATGGGGGATCAGTGTGGCGCCGGCGTCGGCGGGGGAGCAGGCAGTTACTTTGCCGAGATCCCCAATACCCCTTTCAATCTGGATGCCTACCTGGCCCGCCAGTCACCAACCAAACAGAAACTGGCCGCCATGTTGCGCCACGCCGCCAAACACCACAGCCTCGATGAGCGGCTGGTGCTGGCCATCGCCATTGCCGAATCCAACCTCAACAGCCGCGCCGTCTCCCCCAAGAATGCCCAGGGGCTGATGCAGCTCATACCGGAAACCCAACAGCGCTTCGGCGTGACTCGCCCCTTCGATCCGGCACAGAACATCAAGGGTGGCGTGACCTATCTCAAGTGGCTGGATCGCCGGTTTGATGGCAACTGGGTACTGATGTCGGCAGCCTACAACGCAGGAGAGAGAGCGGTGGAACAGTACGGCGGCATCCCCCCCTATCAGGAGACCCAACAATATGTGCGGCGAGTGCTCTACTTCGCCGGTCACAAGGGGAAGTAACCCTCACCCGTTCATGCCCGATCTGGAAATAGACGTCGGTCCCCTTCCCAACCCTCGGCCGGCAACAAGAGCCATACAAAACCCAGCATCTCGCTCGCAGCCAGCAAAAATGTTGCCCGGCAAGGCTGGTCGGCGACGAACAGCCAAATATGGCGGCTTTGGCACAAAAAGAGCCCTCATCATGCCAGGCGTGCCCCCAGCGCACAGCCGGATGTGACGGCTGCGGCAAAGAGGGCTACAAGCCGGGCCCTGCCTTTGCCCCCCTTCCCCCATTGGTTTACAATCGGAGCGTTTTTTGGAACCGGGTTGACGGCGTGTCGACCTGGCCCCACCACGACATCAGTCTGTTAGTGCCAAGACATTAACCTGCTGAATAGGAAGAGAATTAGCCAATGGCTCAATTTATTTACACCATGAACCGGGTCGGCAAGGTAGTGCCGCCCAAGCGTCATATCCTCAAGAACATCTCCTTGAGCTTCTTCCCGGGCGCCAAGATAGGCGTACTGGGCCTGAACGGTGCCGGTAAGTCCACCCTGCTGCGCATCATGGCCGGCATAGATACCGAGATCGAAGGGGAAGCCCGTCCACAGCCCGGCATCAAGATCGGCTACCTGCCCCAGGAGCCCAAACTGGATCCGGAGCAGACAGTCCGTGAAGCGGTCGAAGAGGCGGTAGGTGACGTCAAGCGCGCCATGGCTCGCCTCGACGAGGTCTATGCGGCCTACGCCGATCCGGATGCGGATTTTGACAAGCTGGCCCGCGAACAGGGCGAGCTGGAAGCCATCATTCAGGCCCAGGGTGGCCACAACATGGAAAACCAGCTGGAGCGCGCGGCCGATGCCCTGCGTCTGCCGGCCTGGGACGCCAAGATCCAGCACCTCTCCGGTGGTGAGCGCCGCCGTGTGGCGCTGTGCCGTCTGCTGCTGGAAAAGCCGGACATGCTGCTGCTGGACGAGCCGACCAACCACCTGGATGCGGAATCCGTGGCCTGGCTGGAGCGCTTCCTGCACGACTACGAAGGCACAGTCGTGGCCATCACCCACGACCGCTACTTCCTCGACAACGTGGCAGGCTGGATCCTGGAACTGGACCGCGGCGAAGGTATCCCGTGGGAAGGCAACTACTCCTCCTGGCTGGAGCAGAAAGATGCCCGTCTGGCGCAGGAGGCCAGCTCAGAAGCGGCTCGTCGCAAGTCCATCGAGAAAGAGCTGGAGTGGGTTCGTCAAAACCCGAAAGGTCGTCAGGCCAAGTCCAAGGCCCGTATGGCTCGCTTCGAAGAGCTCAACACCAACGACTACCAGAAGCGCAACGAGACCAACGAGCTGTTCATTCCGCCCGGACCCCGCCTCGGCGACAAGGTGCTGGAAGTGGCGAACCTGCGCAAATCCTACGGTGATCGGGTGCTGATCGACGATCTGTCGTTTGCCATTCCGAAGGGAGCCATCGTCGGCATCATAGGTCCGAACGGTGCCGGTAAGTCGACCCTGTTCCGCATGATGTCGGGTCAGGAGCAGCCGGATTCCGGCACCATCACCCTGGGCGAAACCGTGGTGCTGGCCTCTGTGGATCAGTTCCGCGACAGCATGGATGACAAGAAGACGGTGTTCGAAGAGGTCGCTGACGGTCAGGACATACTGCGCATCGGCAACTACGAGTTCCCGAGCCGCGCCTATATCGGCCGCTTCAACTTCAAGGGCGCCGATCAGCAGAAGCGGGTCGGCGAGCTCTCCGGTGGTGAGCGTGGCCGTCTGCATCTGGCCAAGCTGCTGCAGACCGGCGGCAACGTGCTGCTGCTGGATGAACCTACCAACGATCTAGACATCGAAACTCTGCGCGCCCTCGAGAACGCCCTGCTGGAGTTCCCGGGTTGTGCCATGGTCATCTCCCACGATCGCTGGTTCCTCGACCGCATCGCCACTCACATCCTGGACTACCAGGACGAGGGCAATATTGCCTTCTTCGAAGGCAACTTTACCGAATACGAAGAGTGGAAGAAGAAGACCTACGGCGCCGAGGCAATCCAGCCCCACCGCGCAAAATACAAACGCATCACCAAATAAGGGTGACGGCGTCACAAGGGGAGCTTCAGCTCCCCTTTCTATTGCCTTTTGGCATACAATCCAAGACGGATGCCTTTGCATGGATGTATCGAAATGACGACCCAGACCCCCACAGAGAAGAAACTCACCATCCAGATCCGGGTTGAACCCGGCTGCCTCGGGCCGGATGGCAAAGAACACATCGAGACCTTCTGTGTCGCCGCCGCCAAGATCTTCGCCGCCATCTATCCTGAGCTGGTGAGCTGGGTGCTGATCCCGCGCTATGACAAGCAGTTGCCGGAGCAGGAGTTCTTCATCGAGGGGCGTAAGTTGACCGAGGAGCAGGCCAGTCTGTTCCTGCGTCGTGTCGGTAGGGAGCTGGGGGAAGTACAGGACAAACTCGACTCCGTCCTGGCCCAGCTGGTGGAGCGTTACTTCAAGACACTTTAAGTCCCTTCTTCCCGAAAAAAGGTTCTCTATCGAGGACCTTTTTTATTGCTCAAAAAGAAAACGTTTGAATTTTTGCTCTATTCATTGATCCGCTTCGCAGATCCGGGGTTTGTAAACGCCGCCGCCTGTGTGAAAATGTGCGCGCTGTCACGGTATCAGGACAAGTCTGGTCACTTAGCCACCAGAAAAACAGCCCCCTTGCCCACTCATGGATGGGGTGCCGACTCTCCTGCTGCTTATTTCACGTCACCTATTGGAATCCAACATGAACCAACAACACCAAGCTGCCAATCAGGCCGCCGGGCAAGGATTGCTTGAGCGCCTGTTTGCCCTGCAAGGCCATGGCACTACCGCCCGCACCGAGGTCATCGCCGGGATCACCACCTTCCTGACCATGGTCTATATCGTGTTCGTCAACCCGCAGATCCTCTCTGCGGCGGGCATGGACACCCAGGCCGTGTTCGTCACTACCTGCCTCATCGCTGGCATCGGAAGCATACTGATGGGCCTGTTGGCCAATCTGCCCATCGCCCTGGCCCCGGCCATGGGACTGAACGCCTTCTTCGCCTTCGTAGTGGTGGCCGGCATGGGCTATTCCTGGCAAGTCGGCATGGGCACCATTTTCTGGGGCGCCATGGGTCTGCTGATCCTCACCCTGCTGCGGGTTCGTTACTGGCTGATCGCCAATATCCCGCTCACCCTGCGGGTCGGCATCACAGCCGGTATCGGTCTGCTCATCGCCCTGCTCGGCCTGCACAACGCAGGTATCGTAGTGGCGAGCCCGGCCACCATGGTGACGGTGGGCGATCTCACCTCCCTGCCCTGCCTGCTGGGGCTGCTCGGTTTCTTCCTGATCTGTATCTTCTCAGCCCGCGGCGTTCACTCCGCCGTGCTGATCGCCATAGTGGTGACCACCACCCTGGGCTGGCTGTTTGGTGATGTGACCTTCAAGGGCTTCGTCTCCATGCCCCCTAGCATAGAGCCGGTGTTTGGCCAGCTGGATTTGATGGGGTCGCTCGACATCAGCCTGGCGGGGATCATCTTCTCCTTCATGCTGGTCAACCTGTTCGACTCTTCCGGCACCCTGATCGGCGTCACCAACCGCGCCAAGCTGGCGGACGACAAGGGTCACTTCCCGCGCATGAAGCAGGCGCTTCTGGTGGATAGCGTGAGCTCGGTCGGCGGCGCCTTCATGGGTACCTCCTCGGTCACCGCCTTTATCGAGAGCAGCTCCGGCGTCGCCGTCGGTGGCCGCACCGGCCTGACCGCCATCGTGGTCGGCCTGCTGTTCCTGCTGGCGATCTTCTTCTCCCCCGTCGCGGCCATGGTGCCTGCCTATGCCGCCGCCGGCGCCCTCATCTATGTCGGCGTGCTGATGTGCTCCGAGCTGACCCGGGTGAAGTGGGAAGACCTGACCGAAGCTGTACCGGCCTTCATGACAGCTGTCATGATGCCGTTCAGTTTCTCCATCACGGAGGGGATCGCCATCGGCTTTATCTCCTACTGCGTGATGAAGGCAGGCACAGGCCGCTGGCGCGAGATCAACCCCTGCGTCTTGGTGGTCGCCCTGCTGTTCGTGCTCAAGTTCGTCTGGGTCGACAGCCACTAAACCTGACTTTCGCAAACAAAAATGCCCGTCATCGACGGGCATTTTTTATGGCGAACAGATAGCGGCACTCAACGGATGCCGCGGGCCTCGCGGATCCACTCCCAGGCCTGCTGGATCTCCTGGGTCTTCTCCTTCGCCATCTCCATCATCTCAGGTGGCAGCCCCTTGGCGGCCAACTTGTCGGGGTGATGCTTGCTCATCTCCTTGCGGTAGGCGCGCTTGATGTCCTGATCACTGTCGCTCTCGCTCACCCCGAGCAACTGGTAGGCATCCTTGAGGCGATCCGCTGACGGCGCCTCTTGCCGATACTGCTGCCCGCCGTGCTCACCGCCCTGATACTGGCCGCCATGCGCCCGATTGAAGAAGTTCATCTGCGCTTCGGCCATCGCCAGGATGCGGGCCAGCTCGATGCGGCTGAAGCCCAGCTCATCGGCGATGGTATGCAAAATGGCGCGCTCGTCGGCCTCGACCTTGCCATCGGCAAAGGCTGCCTGCAGTTGCACCTCCAGGAAGAAGCGCAGTATGTCCCGCTGCCCCAGGCTGGCACGACGGAACTCGGCCAAGGTTTCCCGCAACGGGAACTCGGCCTCCTTGCCCAGACGGAACGACTCCTGGGCGCGCGCTCGCTGATCCCCCACCAGTCGCATCCGATCCATCAGGTTGGAGGCAACCCGGATCTCCTGCTCTGTTACCTGGCCATTCGCCTTGGCGATATGGCCCATGACGGCGAAAGTGGCATGGAAAAATACCGCCTGTTGTTGCTGGCTGGGGCCACGCTGAAACGCGCCCCGAATACCCATGCCCCGATCGAAACGATGGCCGATCCAGAGACCAAGCAGGGCACCAAAGATGTTGCCGAGCAGAAAACCGAAGAAGGCGCCCAGCACCTTACCCCAAATACGCATGGTTCAAGACCTCGTGATGTTAATGAGTGCGCTGTTGCAGCTGATCATCCAGCTCGCGCAGCCTCTCTGTGGTGCCAATGTCGCGCCACTCGCCGGCCAGCATGGCGCCACCGACCCGGCCTTGCGCCATCCAGTCGCGCAGCAGGGGGGCCAGCTTACGCGCCCCCGACGGCAAATCGGCAAAGGCGGCGGGGTCATAGAGCCCGACACCGCTGAAGGTGAAGGCTGGCGCATCCTGCACCCGACCGGCGTGAAGCGAGAAATCCCCATGAGGATGCTGGGGCGGGTTGGGTACCAGCCAGAGATGGGCCAGATCCGACCCCAGTGGCTGGTTGACCAGGGTGCGATAGTCCAGACTGAGCCAGGTATCGCCGTTGATCACCAGAAACGGATCGGCGCCAAGCAGGGGCAGCGCCTGCACTATGCCACCGGCGGTTTCCAGCGCACTCGCCTCTGCCGACCAGTGAATGCTGACCCCGAACGCACTGCCGTCACCGAGCGCTTCCACCAGCTTGTGGCCGAGCCAGGCGTGGTTGATCACCAGTTCAGTCACTCCGGCGGCCTTGAGCTTTTCGATATGGTGTACTATGAGCGGCTTGCCCCCTGCCGCCAGCAGCGGCTTGGGCAAGGTGTCAGTGAGCGGGCGCATCCGCTCGCCACGGCCGGCAGCCAGGATCATCGCCTTCATACCGGGGCTCCGGCCACTCGGGCCAGCCCGGGCAACACCACTTGCTGCAACCAGGCACCGAAGCGGGCCAGCTCCGGATAGCTGGCGCCATGTTGCTGGCACACATCCACCACATAGCCCAGGGTGCGGGGAATGTCCTTGAGGTAACCGGACTTGCCATCCCTGTGATAGAGGCGGGTGAAGAGACCCGCCGCCTTCAGGTGACGCTGCATGCCGGTCAGGTCGGCATGACGACGGAAACTGGCATAGTCGAGCCCGCCAAGCAGACCCACCTGCTGCAGCGTATCGAAGCCATGGCGCATGCCCTGCTCGATCACATCGTCGGGCCAGCGCACGTAACAGTCTTTCAGCAGGGAGACGAGGTCATAGCTGAGGGGGCCTATCACCATGTCTTGAAAATCGATGATGGCCAATTCGCTGCCGTTTGGAGTATCACCACCACAGACCATCAGGTTGCGGCTGTGAAAGTCACGGTGCATCACCCCCTGGGGCTGAGCCAGATTGCTGGCGGTAAGGCAGGCAAACATATCATCCAGCAGCTGTTGTTCTGACTCGCTCAGGGCCAGTTGCAGATGATGGCCCAGCAACCACTCGGGGAAAATACTGTTTTCACGGGCCATGAAGGCAGCGTCGAAGGGCTCCAGCGCCAGTGCTACCGCCCCCAGTCTGGGTAGCAAGGCGATGGCTTTGCCATACCAGGCCAGCACATTTTGTGCATCCAGACAGCTGATTAGCTGGGTATCCCCCAGATCTGTCACAGCCAGCAGGCCATCATCATAGTCCACCCCCTTTACCTCGGGCGCCAGCAGCCCCATGGCATGCAAAGCAGAGGCATTGCGGACAAACTCATGATTTTTTTCGGTTTTTGGATTGGCATCCACCCATACCAGGCCACCACCACGGTAGTAGCGGCGAAAACTGGCGTCACCGGAAATCAGGGTCAACTCAAGGTTGGCATCACCGGAAATCCGGCGAGCCCATTGCAATAGCAGGGAATCGCGATCGTACATAAGTCGGGGACCGAATTGGAAAGCAGCACTTGGCTGTTAGCCCTGGCCGCAATAATGCTTTATCATTGCCGGCTAACATAAAGCAATGACATGCAATGTCAACTCGATGAATCCTGTCGTAAAATGCATGTCTTGAATCAGCCGTATCTACCACGGATTGCGCGAGTCTTTCACATGACAAAATGGACACTGGGGTACTCATATCCCATCGCCCTGACCATCAGCCTTATCCCAGCCCTGACCCCGGCCATAGTGCAGGCGGCTCCGCTGACGCCGCCACCCGCCACCGGGATCCTGGACGGGCTCTGCTATGACTATGTACCCAAGGTAGAGAAACTGGCCCCCGGAAAGGATGCCAACGCCCAACCTGTCGAAGTGGATGCCGATCGGCTAGAGGCCAAGCAGGGCGGTACCGCCGTCTATCAGGGCGATGTCAAAGTTCGCCAGGGTGTGCGCAAATTTGACTCGGATTATGCCGAGCTTGATCAGAAAAGCCGGGATGTCATCGCCATCGGCAACATCTATTACAACGATGGTCAGATCACTGTCACCAGTGACAAGACCCTGAAATCCAACCTGGATACCAAGAACTCCGAGCTGGAAGAGGGCAAATACCAGGTTCATGGCTCACCGGTACGCGGCTCTGCCGACCGGGTCACCATGACCAACAACAACCAGAACATCACCCTGGAAGGGGCTCAGTACACCACCTGCCCACCTGGCCAGGAAGTGTGGACCCTGAAAGCGGGCAGCATCGACATCGATCAGACAGAGGTGTTCGGGGAAGCCTGGAACGCCAGCCTCTGGCTCTACGACTATCCGGTGTTCTATTTCCCGTATATCAACTTCCCCATCAAGGATGAGCGCAAAACCGGCCTGCTCTACCCGGGTTATACCCAGAGCTCCAAGAACGGCATGGACATCACCCAGCCGTTCTACTGGAACATAGCGCCCAACTACGATGCCACCATCACTTCCCGTTTCATGGACAGACGGGGCCTGATGGAGCAGGTAGAGTTCCGCTATATGCCGGATCCGGCCCATGTCGGCAGCCTCTATTTCGAAAATCTGGCAGACGACAAACAGTATGATGAAACCCCCAGCCTGAACGAAAAGCTGTCTGACGGGCATCGCTATCTGCTCAATGCGCGCCACACCTCGCGGTTTGCCGACAATGCCATGCGGGTGTCGATCGACTACACCAAGGTCCGGAATCGGGATTACAACTACTTCAACGACTTCTCCCCCAAGGTGGGCACCCAGGTCGAGAACCAGTTGCAGCAATCCCTGATGGCCGGCTACTTCCAGCAAAACTGGAACCTCAACACAGAGGTGCGGACCTACCAGATACTGCTGGCAAGTGCCCAGCAGCCTCACGAGCTGATGCCACGGATCAACCACAACTACTACCATCAGGGCAACTGGTACGATCTGGCCTGGAATACCGAAGTCACCCGGTTCGGTTACAACAACACCCAGGCCTCAGCGCAAAACCTGGGGGATGCCTATACCGGCACCCGGGTCTACACGGCGCCGACCCTGACCATGCCGCTCATCGACGAGGCAGGCTATTACCTCGACAGCCAGTACAAGCTGATGTACACCCGTTACGATCAGGAAGTGCCGGACAACATGAGCTCCACCTTCACCAAGCGGTTCACTCCTGAAGGTGCGAGCGGCGTCACTCTGGATGAGGGCATCATCACCCGGACACTGCCTTCCTTCCGCCTCAAGGGCGGCATGACCTTCGAACGCAACCAGGACTGGTTTGGTGGTAACGCCAATCAAACCCTGGAGCCCGAGTTCCAGTACCTCTATGTGCCCTACAAGGATCAGGACAACATAGGTGTCTACGACTCCACCACCATGCGTCAGGACTACTACAGCCTGTTCAGCGACCGCCGTTATGCCGGTCTGGATCGCATCAGCGACTCAAATCGCGTGTCGGTGGGCGTCACCAGCCGAGTCTATGATGATGCTGGCGATGAACGAATTCGACTGGCCGTTGCCCAAGCCTTCGACTTTGTTGCCCCCAGGGTCAAGCTCTACCCCAGCGAGTCACTGGCGACCAACACCCGCTCCCCGCTCTCGTTTGAGGGGGATGCCAAGATCAACGAGCAGTGGTTTGCCCATGCCGGTGCGCAATATGATATGGATCAGAGCGAGATCAGCTCTGCCAACAGCGCACTCGAGTATCGCCGCGAGAAGCTGATCAGCCAGCTGAACTACCGCTTTGTGCGCAATGCCAACTACGACCTGTCGAACACCAACCAGGTCGCCGACATCAATCAGGTCGGCATGCTGTTGACAACACCGCTCAATGATCAGTGGCACCTCTACGGTGGCTACTATCGCGACCTCGATCAGGGGGTGAATGTGGATCGCAAGGTGGGCCTGAAATATGACTCCTGCTGCTGGAGCATCAACTTCAACCTGGAGTGGGTCAATACACCGGATAACGTGACCATGCGTCCGACTTCGGAGCGCAGCCTGGGCATTCAGTTTGAAATGAAAGGATTGGGTAGCGTGGGTACCGGCTCCAAGGGCACCTCCCTGGATACCGAAGCACTGCCTTACATTCGTCCGTTTAACCTGCGAGACCAATAACCGGTCTGGCAAACGCCTTGAGAGATGGATATGAAGAAGACGTTGATTTCCCTGCTGACTGCAGGCCTGTTCGGAGCCATGAGTCAGGGTGCCTTCGCCGCCCCCGAGCTGATGGACAAGGTGCTTGCCGTGGTCAACAAGGACGTGGTGCTGGCCAGCCAGCAGGAAGCCCTGGTACAGAAAGTCAAAAGCTCTGCCCAGGAGAGCGGTCAGTCCCTGCCCGATGATGCCACCCTGCGCAAGCAGGCGCTGGATCGCCTGATCCAGGAGAGCCTGCAACTGCAACTGGCGGATCGCCAGGGCCTCAAGATCAGCGACACCCAGCTGGAGCAAGCCATCCAGAGCATAGCCGCCGACAACAAGATGACCCTGGATCAGCTGCGTGCCCAACTGGCCCGCGAAGGCCTGACCTATGCCCAGTATCGGGAAGAGGTGCGCCGCGAGATCCTGATGAACGAGGTGCGCCGCAACCAGGTGCGCCGTCGCATCAACATCTCCGATCAGGAGGTCAAGCAGGTGGTGGATATCCTCGCCAAGCAGGGCCAGCAGCAGCAACAGTACCATGTCGGCCATATCCAGATTGCCCTGCCGGACAACCCGAGCGCCGAGCAGCTCAACGCCGCCAAGAGCAAGATAGAGCGCATCCTGGCTGCCCTGAAACAGGGCGCCGACTTCCGCAAGCTGGCCATTGCCGAGAGTAATGGTCCCAAGGCACTGGAAGGGGGCGACTGGGGCTGGATGAGCCCGCAAGAGATGCCGACCCTGATGGCCGAAGCGGTGCAAGGTGCTGCCAAGGGTGACATAGTGGGCCCGCTGCGCTCTGGCGCCGGTCTGCACATCGTCAAGGTGTTCGATGCCAAGGGTCAGCAGCAGGTGCTGCAGACCGAGGTGAAAGCACGCCACATACTGATCAAGCCTTCCATCATCCTCAGCGAAGAGAAAGCCAAGGGCATGCTGGATGGCATACTGCACGACATCAAGAGCGGCAAGGCGACCTTCGCCAGTCTGGCGGAAAAATACTCCGAAGATCCGGGCTCTGCGGTGCAGGGCGGCGAGCTGGGCTGGTCTGATCCCAACGTCTATGTGCCGGAGTTCCGCGACATGGTAAACCGCCTCAAGCCGGGTGAGCTGAGCGCCCCCTTCCGTACTACCCACGGCTGGCACATAGTGCAGCTGGAAGATCGTCGCAGCCAGGATGCCACCAGCAAGGCCCAGGAGCAGCGTGCCTATCAGCTCATTTTCAACCGCCGCTTCACCGAAGAGTCTCAGGCGTGGCTGGATGAGCTGCGTGATGAGGCCTACATCCAGATCGAAGGCGCCGGCAGCTGATGAGCTGTCGTCGTCTCGCCATTACGCCGGGTGAGCCCGCCGGAATAGGCCCGGATCTGGTGCTGCAGATAGCCCAGCAGGATTGGCCCCACCAGCTGGTGGTGATCGCCGATCCCGCCCTGCTGCTCGAACGGGCCACCCTGCTGGGGCTGCCCATCAAGCTGCAACCCTATAATGCCGAGGCCCCTGCCGAGCCGCAGCGGGCAGGTACCCTGACCCTCTGTCCAGTCAGCCTCGGCGCCCCCGTGGTGCCGGGTGAGCTGAACGAGGGCAACGGCGCCTATGTGCTGGCCACTCTGCAGCGCGCCTGTGACGGCAACCTCAGCGGCGAATTTTCCGCCGTGGTGACCGGGCCTGTGCACAAGGGGATCATCAATCAGGCGGGCGTGTCATTCAGTGGTCATACCGAGTTCTTCGCCCAGCAGTCGGGCACCGCCGACGTGGTGATGCTGCTGGCGACCGAAGGCTTGCGGGTGGCGCTGGCGACCACCCATATACCGCTCGCCTACGTGGCCATGGCCATCACGGAGGATCGGCTCGGCAAGGTGATCCGCATTCTGGATGCGGATCTCAAAACCAAGTTTGGCATCGCCAAGCCCCGGATTTACGTCTGCGGCCTCAATCCCCACGCCGGGGAAGGGGGCCATCTCGGCCGTGAAGAGATTGACGTGATCGAACCCGCCCTGGCCAGCTTGCGCCAGGAGGGGATCGATCTGGTCGGCCCGCTGCCGGCCGATACCCTGTTCCAGGACAAATACCTCAAGGATGCGGATGCGGTACTCGCCATGTACCACGACCAGGGGCTGCCCGTGCTCAAATACAAGGGGTTCGGCAGTTCGGTCAATATCACCCTTGGACTTCCTTTCATCCGCACTTCGGTGGATCACGGCACTGCGCTGGATCTGGCAGGCAAGAGCCTGGCGGACCCGGGCAGTCTGATCACCGCGATTAACCACGCCATCAAGATGGTAGAGAAAAAAAGATATGAGCAGTAAGGTGCAGAGCAACAAGGTGCACATGGGTCATACGGCCCGTAAGCGTTTCGGTCAGAACTTCTTGCATGACCGCTATGTGATCGATCAGATCGTGGCCGCCATCAATCCGCAGCCGGGTCAGAATCTGGTGGAGATAGGCCCGGGCCTCGCAGCCCTGACCGAACCGGTCGCCTCCCAGATGGACAAGATGACAGTGGTCGAGCTGGACCGGGACTTGGCCGCGCGCCTGCGCGAGCACCCGACCCTCAAGGACAAGCTGACCGTGATCGAGGCCGATGCCATGCGCTTCGACTTCGGCACTCTGATGGGGGAAGGCAAGGGGCCGCTGCGCATCTTCGGCAACCTGCCCTACAACATCTCCACCCCGCTCATCTTCCACCTGTGCGATTTTGCCGACCGGGTAGAAGACATGCACTTCATGCTGCAAAAAGAAGTGGTATTGCGGATGTCTGCCGGCCCGGGCAGCAAGGCCTATGGCCGCCTGAGCGTCATGGTGCAGTACTACTGCCAGGTGATCCCCGTGCTGGAAGTGGGCCCTGGCGCCTTCAAACCGGCACCGAAAGTGGATTCAGCCGTGGTCCGTCTGGTGCCGCACAAGAACCCGACCATAGTCGCCAAAGACATCCGCTGCCTGAGCCGCGTCTGTACCGAAGGCTTTGGTCAGCGCCGCAAGACCATCCGCAACAGCTTCGCCAACTTCATCACGGACGCTCAGCTGACCGAGCTTGGTATCGATGGCAACCTGCGCCCGGAGAATCTCTCCCTGGAGCAGTTCGTCATGATCGCCAACTGGCTGGCGGATCAACAACAGGCCTGATCCCGTGGCATACCCGCATATCGTTATCCGCCCATACCCCCGTTATGTGGCGGATACCCAGGACCCTTACCAGTTCCACTATCTGATCGAGATCGAGAATCTGGGGCCGGGGCCGGCGCAGCTGCTGCACCGGCGCTGGCTCATCACGGATGCCAACGGCAAGATGCTGGAAGTCGAAGGCCCCGGCGTGGTCGGGGAGCTGCCCGTGATTGCCGAAGGGGAGACCTTTCGCTATCAGAGCGGCGTGCCACTCGACACCCCCTTTGGGGTGATGGAAGGGAGCTATACCCTGCAAGATGAGTCAGGGCAGCCGTTCGAGGCGCCCATAGCGCCTTTTACCCTGGCCGTCCCAAACATTATTAACTGAGGTTTCATGGCGAACTGTTTTGTTGGCGATATCCAGGGCTGTTATGACGACTTGCGTCGTCTGCTGGATCTCGCAAAGTTCGATCCAGCCAAGGACGTGCTCTGGCTCTGCGGCGACCTGGTCGCCCGCGGCCCGGACTCCCTGAAGACACTGCGCTACGTCAAGTCGCTGGGCCAGCGGGCCGTCACAGTGCTCGGCAACCACGACCTTCACCTACTGGCGGTCGCCGATGGCGTTGCGCCGCTCAAGAAGAAAGACAAGCTGCAAGCCCTGATGGAAGCGCCGGATCGGGACGAGCTGCTGACGTGGTTGCGCCATCGCCCCCTGCTGGCGGAGCACCCGGATCTGCCCATCATGATGGTGCATGCCGGTATCTCCCCCGCCTGGGACGCCCGAATGGCACGCAACTGTGCCCGCGAAGTGGAGAGTCAGCTGCGCGGCGATCAGTACAGCTGGTTGTTGCACAACATGTATGGCGATCTGCCCGATGGCTGGAGTGAAGATCTGGCAGGTATCGAGCGTTACCGCTACATCATCAACACCTTCACCCGGATGCGCTTCTGCTATTTCGATGGCCGACTCGAGTTCAAGTGCAAGAAAGGCCCCACAGAGTCTACTCCCGGCCTGCGCCCCTGGTTCGAGCAGCGCGAGCACCATATGGATGACCCCATACTGGTGTTCGGCCACTGGGCGGCCCTGATGGGCAATACAGGCAGGAACGACATCAAGGCGCTCGACACCGGCTGCGTGTGGGGCAACAGTCTCACCCTGTGGCGTTATGAAGACGATGCCCTGATAGCGACGCCCTGCCCCACTCACGCCAAGTGATGGTTAAGGGCTGCGCCTGAGCGACGAGAGCCTCACTCTGTGGTGTTACGAAGACGATGCCCTGATCGCTACCCCTTGCCCCACTCATGCCAAGTAAGGGGAAAGAGTGGTGAGAACCCCACTCTGTCGCGTTACACAAGAACAAAGCCCGGCAAGTTGCCGGGCTTTGTTCTATTCGCACCAATAACTTACAACTTGCGCCCCAGTCGTTTCTCGATCTGGCGTCGCTCCCATTCCGGACCAAACAGCTTGAAGGGCTGGAACAGGTTGATGGCATGGGAGATCAACCCCAGGCCCCACCCCAGCGCCGGCCACCAGGCCCAGATATAGTCCGGGTTGCTGAGGTAGTTGATGACAAACAGCCCGCAGATTACCAGCACATAGCTGAAAATGTGGTAGTAGAAGCCTTTGAGCCCCTCCACATACCCCATGGCGGCCCGCTCCTCTGCCGACACCTGCACCCTGTCCTGACCCATAGTTTCATTCCCTCTCATCTCGCGCTCCTGTTGTTGTGTCCCATCCAGTTGAGCCACATCAAGTTCAAAGACGGAGGCCAGGGCCTTGAGAGATTCCAGTCCGGGCTGCTGACCCTGTTCGATCCGCTGTATGGTGCGAACACTCAAGCCAGTCAGGGTCGCCAACTGATCCTGTGACCAACCCCGTTGCAATCTCAACTTCCTGACGATCATCATGAGCTCCTTGTGGTGGTAGACAGGGCCAGCATAGGGCCAGCGCGAAGAAAGGTGACACGACAGATGGCCGACACCAACCTGACTATTGTTTAAAATCAATAAATTAGATGTAAGCCTGGATCAGGAAACCGGTCGTTCGCCCAGATGCTGGACGAACCGCAGCAGATAACCGTCGGGGTCCTGTACCAGAAACTCCCGCTGACCCGAGCTCATATTTCCCACTGGATACCAGGATTCACGCAGTGGCCGATAGAGAGCCACCCCGGCCAGCGCCAGCCGAGCGAGCAGGGGCTGGATGTCGGTCAGCTCCATCTGCAAATTTATACCGCGTCCCAGCGGAGGCTCCAGCACACCGGTCAGCCATCCTGCCGGATGGATCTGTTCCAGCATCAACTGTACCTGTTGCTGCTCCAGATAGGCGAAGGGGGGATAGTCGCGCTGATAGCGCACAGCAAACCCCAATAGCCCGGTATAGAAAGGCAAGGAAGCTGCCAGGCTGGTCACAGACAGCTCGGGCACCATGGGGTTCCAGTAGACCTCACCCATGGATCACAGGCTCTGCATCAGCTCGGCCGCGATCTCGAACGAGCGCAGCCGCGCACCCTGATCGACGATGGGGCCGTTGAACATCAGCTCATCGGCACCCGTCTCGGCCAGCAGCGCCTTGAGTCCGTGACGCACCTGATCGCGATCTCCCACCAGTGAGCGGGCCAGGGTCTGCTCCATCGCCATCAGCTCACGGGGTGACCACTCTTCCCCCAGCTCGGCCACAGGTGCGGGCAGCTTGCCAGCGTCACCCCGGTAGAGACGCAGGAACTGTTGCTGCACAGTGGTGAACTGGAAACGGGCCTCCCGCTCGCTGTCGGCGGCGATCATGTTGATGCAGACCACGGCATAGGGCTTGGGCCAGCGCACCGAGGGGCGGTACTGGGCGCGGTAGATCTCCAGCGCCTGCAACAACAGACCGGGAGCAAAGTGGGAGGCAAAACCAAACGGCAACCCCATAGAAGCGGCAAGCTGGGCACTGTAAAGGCTGGAACCCAGCAGCCAGATGGGCAGATGCAGCCCCTGGCCCGGCACGGCCTGTACCGCCCCTGTCTCGTCACCGAAATAACTCATCAACTCGCGCACATCCGCCGGAAACTCATCCACGTCGCCGCTGCGCTGACGTCGAAGTGCCTGCATGGTGCGCTGATCCGTGCCGGGGGCACGACCCAGTCCAAGATCGATGCGATCAGGGTAAAGCGAAGCCAGGGTGCCAAACTGCTCGGCAATCACCAGCGGTGCATGGTTCGGCAGCATGATGCCGCCGGCGCCCAGTCGCAGGGTCTTGGTGCCCCCCGCCAGATGACCGATCAGCACAGCGGTGGCAGCACTGGCGATGCCCGGCATGTTGTGATGCTCCGCCAGCCAGTAACGCTGATACCCCCAGCGCTCGGCATGCTGGGCCAGGTCCAGCGAACGGCGAAACGACTCGGCCGGGTGGGAGCCTTCGGGCACGGGGACCAGATCGAGCACTGAATAGGGGATGGCAGACATGGGTCACTCCATTGATTTACAGACCAGTAACAAGGGAGGCAATGTAGCACGGGATACCTGAACGAATCACGCGCCAGTCCAACGAATTGACCCTGGCTCTTTGCTGGCAACCGATAATCTAAATCACCGCACCTCCTGAGTTCCCTTAGCCTCCTGCCTTGCCAGGGGTGCTGATGGCGCTATGCCAGCCCGGGCTGAGCGTCAAGTGACAATATCCACAGTTACCCGGTCTGACCGCAAGCGCTAGCATGCTGTGGCTCGTTGTCTGGTTGTGAGCCCAACCTACCCCCTCTTTTTGCAGGAGAATACAGGCATGAATGCAATCACAGACACCAAGACCGGCCTCTTCCTCGCCTCTTTCGAGATCGGCAAATCCATGCCGGGGGCACAGCTACTGCACCTGAACCTGGCAGTCTATACGCCAGGGGAGACAGTCAATGGCGTCGCCCATCTGACCCAGGCAACCAATCCACCGCTCGACATGGCCTCCGAACTGAAAGGCCAATACACCTATATGTGCGTCATGCCCAAGCAGTGCCATATCCTGGTGACTGCGCAGGGCTACCCCATTATCAAATGGCCACAGAGCGGCGGGATCGGGCCGGTGATCCAGCCCAACTTCGAGCTGCGCATGGTGCTCGGGGAAGACTGGAAATCAGGCACGGCCAACTACAAATATCAGGACAATCATCAGGTGTGGCACGAGGTGAAAGACGCCCCCGTCACCCTGGTGCCCGCCGCAGTACTGGCTTGACCCCCTCAAGACGGCCCCGATGGGGCCGTCACGTTTATGCCATATCCTGATATATCTGAACGGGTTATTGTGTTTTCTGCCATCCTGTTGGCACACTGATAGTTGATCGTCTCTGCAATCGCCCGTGTGACAAGGATGTGTCCATGACAAGTGCCAGGCCAGGTCGTAAACCCTTCTATGTGCATATCGCCACCCTTTTCATCCTGCTGTTTACCCTGCTGGGCAGCGCCCTTATCGCGTTGCAATTCCAGCAAGTGGCACGACAGGGACTGGAGTATGAGCGGCAAAATTTCCTGCAATACCGGGAGCAGCTCGCCCTCGCCCTTCAATTGAACGAGCGGCCGGCCCGCATGTCCCTCAGCCTGCTGCGCAGTGGTCAGCTGGCGGCCATGAACAGTCTGGATGCCCGGCTCGGCTACCTGCCACAACTGGCAGAGGTGCTGGCCAACAGCCCCAGTTATGGTGCCGTCTATGCCGGCTACGCGGATGGTGACTTCTTCCTGGTGCGCAAGTTGACCGAGCGGGCCCGAGCCCAACTGGACAGGGTCCCAGCGGCCAGCACCTTGCTGGTGCAGAGCCTGCACCAGGGCAAGGGGGAGTTTCTCTACTTCGACCAGCGGCTGACCCTGCTCGAGCGCCGGGCCATGCCTCAATACCAGTTTGATCCCCGCAGCCGCGACTGGTACAAGCAGGCACGCTGGCGTTCAGGCATCGCCACCACCCATCCCTATCTCTTCTTTACCACCAAGGAGCCAGGCATGACACTGGCGGTGGAAAGCGACAACAGAAGGGCAGTGATCGGGTTGGATACCAGCGTCGAGGGACTGTCGGCCCTGATCGGTGAACTGCGGTTGCCAGAGCAGAGTCAGGTGGTTCTGTTCGACGAATACGCCACTCTGCTTGCCACGGATCCCAAACAGCTTCCCAGCTTCGAGCAACTGAGCCAGCTGCCCCTGCTGTCAGTGCTGTCCCATCCCGTGCTGACCCAGCTGCAGCAACAGGTCACCAGCCAACCCGCCTTGCTGAGCAGCCCGGTGGAGCTGAATCTGACCGCCGCCGATCAGAGTGACTGGCTGGTCAATCTCTCTCCCCTCGGTGAGGGATCCCCCTTTTATATCGCCTTGCTGGTCTCGGCCGACCTGCTCTACCAGCAGGCTCGCAACGAAGCGCTGATCAACCTCGGCTGGGCACTGGCAGGTTTGCTGCTGCTGTTGCCGGTGATCTGGCTGGTCTCCCGCCGCACCGCGACCCCCCTGCTGGCCCTGACTCAAGAGGCGGAGCGGATCCAGCACTTCGACTTCGGCGAGAGCCGGGTGCCGGAATCGGCGATCCGCGAGATCGACGATCTGGCCCGTACCATGTCCGGCATGCGACTGACCCTGGGCAACTTCATGAACATGGGCCGGGCACTGGCGGCGGAACACCGCTTCGACTCCCTGCTCAGTCGCATACTGCACGAGACCATAGCCGCCGTACAGGCCGAGGGGGGCTGCCTCTACCTGGCGCAAGAGCAGAGCATGGTGGCCGTCCAGGCGCTCTGGCGGCAACAGCCTCTGCCTGCCGACCAGGCCCCCTGGCAGGAGGCGCTGCTCGGCAAGCTGGCTCATGGCGAGCGGCTCACTCTGGCCATCGACGAACGGGGCTGGCAGCAACATCTGGCGAGCTGGGGTCCCTTCCCCGGCCCTTGCCAGCTTGTCGCCGAGCCACTGTGCAATCATCGACAGGAGCTGATCGGCTGCCTGCTGTTGATCCTGCCCGGCTGCTCTGCCCGCGAACTGGCCTCGCGCATCAGCCTGATCGAGGCGCTGGCAGGCACGTCTGCTTCCGCCATCGAGAACCAGCGCCTGCTGGAGGAGCAGAAACAGCTGCTGGAGTCCTTCATCGAGCTGATGGCAGGGGCCATCGATGCCAAGAGTCCCTACACGGGTGGCCACTGCCAGCGGGTACCCGAGCTGACCCGGATGCTGACCGAAGCGGCCTGTGCCCAGCAGCAGGGCCCCTTCGCCGACTTTCGACTCAATGAAGAGGAGTGGGAGGCCATTCACATCGCGAGCTGGCTGCACGACTGCGGCAAGGTCACCACGCCGGAGTTTGTGGTCGACAAGGCCACCAAGCTGGAGACTATCTACGATCGGATCCACGAGATCCGTACCCGCTTCGAAGTGCTCAAACGCGACGCCTATATCGAGGTGCTGGCGGCCCGTCTGCCGGCGTCAGAACGGGAAGCGGCAAGAGCGGAGGTGGCGCCACGCTGGAGTACCCTGGATCAGGAGTTCGCCTTCGTCGCCGAGTGCAACCTGGGCGGGGAATGGATGGCACCGGAGAAGCTGACACGGCTCGATGCCATCGCCAACCGCACCTGGTTGCGCACCCTGGACGACAGGCTCGGCATCAGCCGGGAGGAACTCAAGCTGCACCAGAACGAACCGGCCCCCCATTTGCCCTGTATCGAGCCACTGCTGGCTGACAAGACAGTCCACCTCATACCCCGCCCCGTCCACGACAGCCTGGATGAGCGCAATCCCTGGGGCTTCAAGGTCAGGGTGCCAACCTATCTCTACAACCGTGGAGAACGGTACAACCTGGCCATCGGCCGCGGCACCCTCACAGAAGAGGAGCGCTACAAGATCAACGAGCACATCATCCAGACCATCCGCATGCTGGAGCGGCTCCCCTTCCCACGCCATTTGCGCAATGTGCCCGAGATCGCCGGTGGACATCATGAGCGCATGGACGGCAAGGGTTACCCCCGCCAGTTGCTGGGGCAACAGATGAGCATCCCGGCCCGCATCATGGCCATCGCCGACATCTTCGAGGCGCTGACCGCCAGCGATCGCCCCTACAAGTCGGGCAAGACGGTGGCTCAATCCCTGGCCATCATGCAGAACATGGTGCGTGAGCAGCACATAGACCCGGCGCTGTTTGCCCTGTTCGTCAGCAGTGGTATCTGGCGCGACTATGCCGAGCGTTTCCTGGCGCCGGAACAGCTGGACCAGGTGGATGAAGAGGCTCTGCTGGCCACACAGGCATAGACAGGGTTCATATTTTCTTACATTTGTATGCTGGTTTGGGCAGGCACGCTTGGTTATAACTGTGCCCTACAGCGAAGGGGGAGCAAAAGACTCCCCCTCACTCTTTATCACACCACATGGTTCAGGTTATTTATGTCAAAACATCTCATCATGCTGGGCGCGCTGGCGCTGTCCGGCTGCGCCCTGTTGTCGCCACCCCCGCCCACCGTTACCCCTGTCCATCTGGCCGATGCCAGCCAGCGGGGTTTCTATATCGAGTGCAGCAGCATGACGGCCTGCTTCCAGCAGGCCAACCAGACCTGCCCCCAGGGCTACAAGGAGACGGATCGTCGTCAGCAGACGCTCTACTCCACCCAGTACACAACGGGCAGCTATGACGAAGAGAAGAAGATCTACAAGGCGGGCACACCCCACCGCATCGCCAATACTGTCCATTCGTTGACCATTCAGTGCCCAAAGGATGTGAGCATCACGCCGCGCTAGCAGCCTGCTGGCAACAACGAACAAAGGGCCCGAGGGCCCTTTTCTCATCGCGGTAACACCACCTCAGCGCGTCGCCTCGGCATGCTGGCGGGCCAGCTCGCGGGTCATGGCCTCCCGCATCTTGAACTTCTGCAGCTTGCCTGTCACCGTCATGGGGTACTCCTCCACGAAACGTATGTATCTTGGCACCTTGAAGTAGGCGATGCGGGCCGAGAGGAAGTGCTTGATCTCCTCCTCGCTGACCATCTGATCCGGCCTCAGCTTGACCCAGGCACAGACCTCCTCCCCGTAACGCTCGCTGTCGACACCGAACACGGCGGCATCCTGCACCGCAGGATGATCGTAGAGCCGATCCTCTATCTCGCGGGGATAGATGTTCTCGCCACCGCGGATGATCAGTTCCTTGCTGCGCCCCACTATCTGCACATAGCCCTCTTCATCCATGATGCCGATATCACCCGAATGCAACCAGCCTTCATCATCTATGGTTTCCGCCGTCTTGACCGGGTCCTGCCAGTAACCCTGCATCACTCCCTTGCTGCGGCAGCAGATCTCACCCCGCTCGCCAATGGGCACCAATTCGCCGCTCGGGTCAATCAGCTTGATCTCGGTGTGGTCAAGGGCGCGGCCCACAGTGGTGACCCGCTTGTCCAGCGGCGCATCGATGGCGGTCATGTGATTGATGGGGCTGCACTCGGTCTGACCATAGGCGATGGTCACCTCTGTCATGTGCATCAGGGTCTGCACCTTGCGCATCAAGGGCTCGGGGCAAATCGCCCCGGCCATGATGCCGGTACGCAGGGAGGAGAGATCAAACTCAGCAAAGCCGGGCAGCTCCAGCTCGGCGATGAACATGGTCGGCACACCATGCAAGGCGGTGCAGCGCTCCTCGCTCACCGTCTGCAGGGTCGCCACAGGATCGAACGCTTCCGATGGAAACAGGGCGCAGGCCCCCACACTGATGCACACCAGATTGCCAAGCACCATGCCAAAACAATGATAGAGCGGCACGGGTATGCAGAGCCTGTCCTGCTCGCTGAACGCCATGCCCCGCGCCACCTGCCGGCCGTTGTTGAGTATGTTGCCATGGCTCAGGGTCGCGCCCTTGGGGCTGCCCGTGGTACCCGAGGTGAACTGGATGTTGATGGCATCATCCGGTTTGAGGGTAGCCACCACCCGGGCAAGCCAGGCCGGATCCTGCGCATCCCCCAGGGCCTGCACGGCGCTGAAGTTCAGCATACCCGGCGTTTGCGCCTCCCCGAGCCGGATCACCATTTCCAGGCTCTGCAAGCGGGCGCTGACCAGCTGCCCCGGCGGCGAGCTTGCAAGCTCGGGGGCCAGCTCATTGAGCATGGCGAGATAGTCGCTTCCCTTGAAGGCACTGGCACAGATGAGGGCGCGGCAACCCACATTATTGATGGCAAACTCCAGCTCGTAGTTGCGATAGGCTGGGTTGATGCAGACCATGATGGCGCCGATGCGGGCCGTGGCGAACTGCACCAGGCACCACTCTATGTTGTTTGGCGACCAGATGCCGACCCTGTCCCCCGGCTGGATGCCTAGCGCCAGCAAGCCCAGTGCCAGCCTGTCTATCTGGATGAGGTATTCACGGTAGCTCCAGCGGATCTGCTGGTGACGCACTACAACGGCGGGACGGTCGGGGAAACGTTCGGCTATCTCTTGCAGATATTCGCCAATGGTCTGGTAAAGCAAGGGCTGGTCGCAAGGACCGGTCCGGTAGCTGAGCAGTGAGGTCATGGGGTGACTCCTGGCCACGTTCGATTTGAATTGCCTACTGCTCGGCTGGCACGCTTTTTTCAGCTTGTTACGTTAATGTAAAAACCATCCATTAAAAAGACTCACTTTGGTCTAATACTCACCATAAAAAACGGCCAACCCAAGTTGACCGTTTTAGATCCCAGACTCTTGCCTTAGAACAGCAGATGCGCCACACCGGCAATGACCGGCAGGGTCACCAGGGTGCGCAGCAGGAAGATGACAAACAGCTCCCACAGCTTGACCGGGATCTTGCTGCCCAGCAGCAGGGCGCCCACTTCCGACATATAGATGAGCTGGGTGACCGACATGGCGGCAATCACGAAGCGGGTGATGTCGCTCTCTATGGTCGAGGCCAGCACGGCCGGGATGAACATGTCGGCAAAACCGACCATGATGGTCCTGGAGGCGGCCTCGGCCTCCGGCAGTTGCAGCAGCTCCAGCAAGGGAACAAATGGCGCACCCAGCCAGTTGAAGATGGGGGTATGCTCGGCCAGCATCAGGGCACAGGTGCCGATCGCCATCACCACCGGCAACACGCCAAACACCATGTCCAGCGCATTCTTCACCCCTTCCCGCGCGACCGCACCAAGATCGGTGACACTCTCCGCCTTGGTCAGTGCACGCTCATAGCCATAGCTCATCACGCTGTGCTGATGGGGCACTGACTCCTGCTTGCGGCACAGGGGAGTACCATCGGCATAGATGTCCTTCTTCCAGGAGAGCGGCGGCAGGCGCGGTACCACTATGGCGGCGACCACACCCGCCAGACAGACAGTCAGGTAGAAGGGAACGAACATATGCTCCAGCTTCACCTGGGAGATCACCACCAGGCAGAAGGTGATGGAGACAGCTGAGAAGGTGGTGCCGATGACGGCGGCTTCACGCTGGGTATAGAACTTGCCCTCATACTGCTTGCTGGTCAGCAGAATGCCAACGCTGCCATCCCCCAGCCAGGAGGCGAAGCAATCCACGGCGGAGCGCCCCGGCAAACGAAACACAGGGCGCATGATGCGGGTCATCATGGTGCCGACAAACTCCAGCAGACCGAAATCCAGCAGCAGAGGCAACAACAGACCGGCGAAGATGAACACCGAGAACAGCACAGGCAGCAGATCATGCAGTACCAGACCGCCGGTAGCACCGGAACGCAGCACCTCTGGCCCCACATTGAAGAAGGTCAGCAGCACGAACACGCCACCCAGTACCCGCACACAGGCCCAGAAAGGGGAGACGTTGAACAGACTGTTGAGGAAAGGGCGACGCACCAGGATCGCTGGCTTGAACAACCAGGCGATCAGCGTCATCAGCATTGTGGTGGTAATGATGGCACTGACCATGGCCACCAGATAATCGGCAAATACCGTTTGCACCAGCTTCGCCAGCACGGCAACCGGAATGGTGACGTTCTCGTCATAGATGACGGGGGTCATGAACAGCAGGATCCCGATGAGTGACGGGACCAGGAACATCAGCACGTTGCGACGAGTATTGAGCGCAGGCGCTTGCAGAGTCTTTTCCAGCATGGTCTACAGCCTTAATGTTACTTTTCCTTAGCCAGGTCAACTTGCATATTCATGCTCTCGCCCGACAAAACGGGCGCAAGAATACTCCAAAAAAATGCACAAACAAGCCCTTAATGGATCATTTCAAGCATAAATATTTTTGCAGGCGAACCTTCCATAAGAACGACCTCAAACAGATACGCATATCAATTCATTACAAATAGTTAGCGCATTGTTTCAACAAGGTTACATTCAGGTGCGCAGTATAATCCGTTGCGGTTGGCAGGCAATAAGTGACATAAGAAATATATCTATGTGGTGATCCGATCGATCCAGATGCTCCCCATAAAAAACCGGAGCCTGTTGCCAGGCTCCGGTTTTTCTCATCGGTGGGCAGAGGAGCCGCACCGATCAGGCAGGACAGAGTGATCAGTCACGAACATAGATGACTTCAACGCCATCATCTTCGTCATCATCCCAGTCTTCCTCATCCAGCCCCTCATCGAAAGCCATGGAGGCGGCCAGCGCTTCGGCTTCGGCTTGGGCCAGCTGGTTCTTGTGGTAGTCATCCCACTTGAACTCCACCTTCTCGATGGCGTCCCTGGCATCTTCCGCCAGTTGGCGAGGCATGGTATCCAGCAGATCCAGGATGTCGTAGCACACCTTCTTGGTGCCTTCCTTGCTGATGGCGGAGATCTGGTAGACGGGGCCTTCGTAGGCCAGCGCAGTCTTGACGCGTTCCATCACCTCGAGCGCCTCTTCTTCCAGGATCAGATCCATCTTGTTGAACACCAACCAGCGCGGCTTGCCAGCCAGCTCAGGGCTGTATTTTTCCAGCTCCTTGACGATAGTCACGGCATTCTCGGCAGGATCCGAGTCATCAACCGGGCAGATGTCCACCAGGTGGATCAAGACACGGCAGCGCTCGAGATGCTTGAGGAAGCGGATACCCAGACCAGCACCTTCGGCGGCACCTTCGATCAGACCTGGAATGTCGGCTATCACGAAGGAGCGGGAGTTCTCGCCACGCACCACACCCAGGTTCGGCACCAGAGTAGTGAAGGGGTAATCGGCTACCTTGGGACGAGCGGCGGACACGGCACGGATAAAGGTGGACTTGCCAGCATTGGGCAGACCCAGCATGCCGACATCGGCCAGCAGCAGCAGTTCCAGCTTCAGAGTACGCACTTCACCCGGCGTACCGCTGCTCTTCTGGCGCGGAGCCCGGTTGACGGAGCTCTTGAAGCGGGTGTTGCCCAGACCGTGGAAGCCGCCTTTGGCGACCAGCAGCTTCTGACCATGGTGAGTGAGATCACCCAGTAGTTCGCCTGTGTCTTCATCGCTGGCACGGGTGCCGACCGGCACACGCAGTATCCTGTCCTTGCCGCGACGACCGGTACAGTTGGCACTCTGGCCATTCTCACCGCGCTCGGCCGCGTGGAAACGCTCGAAACGGTAGTCGATCAGGGTATTGAGGTTTTCGTCGGCAATCAGATAGACATCGCCACCGTCACCACCGTCACCTCCATCCGGGCCGCCGTTCGGGATGTACTTTTCACGGCGAAAGCTCACACAACCGTTACCACCGTCACCGGCATCGACTCGAATCTGGACTTCATCAACAAACTTCATAGGTAACCGTCACCTTAATTCGAAAAACCGATACGCAATTATAGTGGTACAGGCCCCTGCGGGCGATACGCATCTTAGCGATGAATGCCCCGTGCAACACCAGGCACATCTACGTTCCGTTTTTTCGTAAACTGCGTCAGAAAAACAAAAGCCCCGCCTGTTGGCGGGGCTTCGGATCCTTGCGGTCCGTAATTACTCAGCAACGATGCTAACGTACTTACGATTCAGCGGACCTTTAACTTCGAACAGGATCTTGCCAGTCGCTTTCGCGTACAGGGTGTGATCCGTGCCCAGACCAACGTTGGTGCCAGCGTGGAACTTGGTACCACGTTGACGAACGATGATGCTGCCTGCCAGAACTGTTTCGCCGCCGAAACGCTTAACGCCAAGGCGTTTAGCTTCAGAATCGCGACCGTTGCGGGATGAACCGCCAGCTTTTTTGTGTGCCATTTATCGGACTCCTCTAATTAAGCGCTGATGCCAGTGATTTTGACTTCAGTGAACCACTGACGGTGGCCCGCTTGCTTACGATGGTGCTTACGACGACGGAACTTGACGATAGTCACTTTCTCGCCACGGCCGTGAGCCACAACTTCAGCTACAACCTTGCCACCTTCAACGAAAGGAGCACCTACTTTAAAAGTGTCGCCTGCAGCAACCATCAGAACTTCATTGAAGTCGATAGTAGCGCCAGTCTCAACGTTCAGCTTTTCCAGACGAACGATTTGACCTTCGGCCACACGGTGTTGTTTTCCGCCGCTTTGGAATACCGCGTACATTTGATTAACTCCGTAAAGGCGTGTCTTTTGCTCAAGGCCAGACACGCGCAAAAACCTATAACAATGGGCCGGCATTCTACGCAAATCGATTTGCTCAGGCAAGGCCAATTTAGCAAAAAGTTTATTTTGTGCGCATATCTGCCGCCGTGAATAAACGCTTAACTGTAACCCATTGTGAAATCGTGTAGAATCCCCGCCATTACTAAAACCGCAGTTATTGCTGCCGTCACGTTACGAGACTTATGGACCAACAGACTATCCGTGCGCTCTGTGCTGCCGACATGACGGCGGTGAATGAACTGATCCTGGCGAGACTTCAGTCCGATGTCAGCCTGATCAACCAGCTGGGTTTCTATATTGTCAGTGCAGGCGGAAAACGGATGCGCCCCATGCTGACAGTGATGGCCGCCCGCGCACTGGGATACGAAGGTCAGGATCATCTCAAACTCGCCGCCATCATCGAATTCATTCATACCTCTACCCTGCTGCACGACGACGTGGTCGACGAATCCGATCTGCGCCGTGGCCGGGAGACCGCCAATGCGCTGTTTGGCAATGCTGCCAGCGTGCTGGTCGGCGACTACCTCTACAGCCGCTCCTTCCAGATGATGAGCGAGCTTTCCAACCTGCGAGTGATGGAGATCCTGTCGGATGCCACCAATACCATCGCAGAGGGGGAAGTATTGCAGCTGATGAACTGCAACGATCCGGACACCACGGAACAGAGCTACATGACGGTCATCTACTGCAAGACCGCCAAACTGTTCGAGGCCGCCACCCGCCTCGCGGCCGTGCTGACCCATCAGCCCGAGCCCGTCGAGCAGGCCATGACCGACTACGGCAAGTATCTGGGTACCGCCTTCCAGATCATCGACGACGTCATGGACTACTGCTCCCAGAGCGATGAGATGGGCAAGAACGTCGGTGACGATCTGGCCGAAGGCAAGCCTACCCTGCCGCTGCTGCGGGCCATGGAAGTGGGCTCACCCGAAGAGCGCCAGCTGGTGCGTGATGCCATCGAGCATCGCAATGGCATGGAACATCTCGACCGGATTCTCGGGATTCTCGACCGCACCGGTGCGCTGGAGTACTCCCGCATGCGTGCCAGAGAAGAGGCTGACAAGGCCATTGCCGCCCTCGCCATCTTGCCGGACTCCCAGCACAAGCAGGCGCTGGAAACCCTGGCCCAGATGGCGGTACAACGCAGCGCCTGAGTCAGCGATATCTGCTGTTACATAAAAAAAGAGGCCAAAGGCCTCTTTTTTATTGTCTGCGCCGCAATGGAACTCAGAGCCAGCCACATGATTCAGTGACCCAGCATCCAGAGGATGACGGCGCCCGCCACCACCAGAGATCCACCGATACGGCGCAGTTGTTCCGGTGGCTGTTCGCTCAGCAACCGCAGCATCTGTTGCCAGGCTTTGGGCATCAGCAAGGGGCCCAGCCCTTCAAACAGCAATAGCAGCCCCAATCCCATCAGAATGGATGTCAGCATCCCCGCTCCTTGCACAAAAAGCCGCCCGTATCGGCGGTTAGTCTCATGCATAAAGCAAAAGGGCCTGAATCATCAGGCCCTTTGGTCTTATGCTTGTCTCTTACTGCTTGGTGCCGTGAGGAGACTTGAGGTAGCGGAAAAACTCGCTGTCTGGTTTGAGTACCATCAGGTCGTTGCCACCGGCAAAACTCTTGCGATAGGCCTCCATACTACGCACGAAGCTGAAAAACTCGGGGTCTTTCTTGTAGCTGTCGGCATAGATCTTGGCGGCTTCAGCATCCCCTTCACCACGCAGTTGACGCGCATTACTCTCGGCATCGGCGATCATGACGGTCACCTTGCGGTCGATGTCGGCACGCAGGATTTCGGCCTGCTCGCGACCCTGGGAGCGATGCTCACGGGCCACGGCCGTCCGTTCGGCACGCATCCGCTGATAGATGGAGCTGGAGACTTCCACCGGCAGGTTGATCTGCTTGATCCGCACATCAACTACCTTGATGCCGAGCTCGGAGGAGCGCGCCATCTTCATCAGGGCATCTTCCATCACGGTACTGCGCTCACCGGAGACGATGTCCTTGATGGTGCGGTTACCGATCTCGGAGCGCAGACCGTTGTTGATCTTGCGCTTGAGCAGGTCTTCGGCCTGGATCTTGTTGCCACCACCCGTTGCCAGGTAGTACTTGGAGAAGTCCTCAATCTTCCACTTCACGTAGGAGTCGATGATGAGATCTTTCTTCTCGGAGGTCACGAAGCGATCCGCCTGGCCTTCCAGGGTCTGGATGCGAGCATCCATCTTGCGAACCTGATCGATGAGCGGCACCTTGAAGTGCAAACCGGGCTCATAAAGCCGCGGCTCGCCAGATTCAACCCGCTTCACCTTGCCAAACTGGACGACAATCCCCTTCTGACCTTCATCAATGATAAAGATGGAAGAGAAGCAGACCATGGCGGCTACAGCGATGACACCAATAGCTATTTTTTTCATCTATTAGTTTCTCCCTGAGCTGAAACGGTCACCGCTACGCAGCGGGGTCGGTGTGGAATTGGCCCCTTCGTTGGACGGCGGCGTCGATTCCACCACTGACGTGCCAGCCGGACGAGCCGGTTGCGCTGCAGTTGCTTTACCAGACAACTTGTCGAGAGGCAGATAGATCATGCTGTTGTTACCAGCGGGCATGTCAACCAGCACCTTGTTGGCCTGTTGATAGAGCTCTTCCATCGTTTCCAGATAGATACGCTCACGGGTCAATTCAGGTGCGGCCTGATACTGGGGCAGCAACTCGTTGAAGCGAGCCACTTCACCCTTGGCCTTCAGCACTATCTGGGACTTGTAACCTTCAGCTTCCTGCTCCAGACGCTTGACCGAGCCGCGAGCTTTTGGCTCAACTTCACGGGCATAGGCTTCTGCTTCACGAATGAAACGCTGCTCATCTTCCTGGGCGGAAATGGCATCATCGAAGGCATCTTTTACCTCTTCAGGCGGACGAGCCGGCAGGAAGTTGACGTCGACGATCTGAAGACCCATCTGATACGGTTCAATGATGCCGTCGATCACTTGCCAGGTTTCCTGACGGACCTTTTCCCGACCTGTGGTCAGGACATCGTCCATCCGGGTGTGGCCCACTACATAGCGCAGGGCGCTATCGGTGGCCTGACCCAGGCTCTCGTCAGCATTGGTGACGCTGAACAGATACTGCTCGGGATCGACCACGCGATACTGCACGTCCATTTCGACACGCACTACGTTTTCGTCCTGAGTCAGCATGAAGCCGGAGGCGGGCAGCGAGCGTACAGACTCGACGTCCACCGGGATCACCCGGTCGATGAAGGTCGGTTTCCAGCGCAGGCCCGGATCCACGTTATGGGAATACTCCCCAAAACGCAGCACCACACCCCGCTCTGCTTCGCGAATGGTATAGAAGCCGCTGACGACCCACACCACCACAGCAACCACCAAAGCGATAGAGAGACCAAAACGGCCCATCTCGCCACCTGACTTGCCACCACCCAGTAAACCACCAAAACGGCGGCTTACCTTGCGCAACATCTCGTCCAGATCAGGGGGTCCCTGATTCTTGCCGTTGTTCCCCCAAGGGTCACGGTCTTTGCCGTTGTTTCCAGGCTCATTCCAAGCCATCAGCATCTCCATTAATACAAGCGGATGGATATCAACTCTATCTGGCCATCAATCATTGATGAAGCCTGCAAACATTCATCTTCATCGACGAATCAATGCCTGATAAAGCGTTGTAAATTCTCGCCTTCCTGTTTCACGAGGCGGTTCCAGTCGGCCAGTTGCAGGCGAACTTGCAACACAAAATCCCCCTCCTCGCTGAAACCTTCCTGCTCAATGCCTTTGAGACGATAGAGCGCACTTCGCAATCTGGCGGCCGAAGGGGGTAACTGCAAGGTGTGATGCACCATGGATCCGGCCAGCAACTCGGTCAGGGCCGTAAACAGGTATTCACAGCCTTCACCGCTCTGGGCAGACAACCAGAGTCGCACCGGGCGCCCCTCATCATCCCGCTCCAGACCAGCCGGACGATCCGCCAGCTTGTCTATCTTGTTACAGATCATCAGCTGGGGCCTGTCATCGGCCTCAATTTCGGCCAACACCTGCTGTACCGAATCGATATTCTCTTGCATCTGTTCGTCGGCACAATCCACCACGTGCAGCAACAAGTCCGCTTCGCGGGTCTCCTGCAGCGTCGCTTTGAAAGCTGCGACCAGATCATGGGGCAAGTGCCGAATAAATCCAACTGTATCCGCCAGAATCACATCACCCACATCCCGGATCACCAATTTACGCAAGGTGGGATCCAGTGTTGCGAACAATTGATCGGCAGCATACACGCTGGCAGCTGTAAGTTGGTTGAACAAAGTGGATTTTCCGGCGTTGGTGTAACCCACCAGTGACACGGTCGGTACCTCATTGCGGTTACGGGCACGACGGCCCTGTTCCCGCTGTTTGGCCACTTTGTCGAGCCGACGCAAAATTGCCTTGATGCGCTCACGCAACAGGCGACGGTCGGTTTCCAGCTGGGTTTCACCCGGGCCGCGCAGACCGATCCCGCCCTTCTGACGTTCAAGGTGGGTCCAGCCTCGCACCAGGCGAGTAGAAAGATGGCGTAACTGGGCGAGTTCGACTTGCAACTTGCCTTCGTGGGTTCGGGCGCGCTGGGCAAAGATATCCAGGATCAGGCCGGTTCTGTCCACGACACGGCACTGGAACAGGCGTTCCAGATTGCGTTCCTGGGCAGGGGTCAGAGCATGGTTGAAGATCACCACGTCTGCGCCCAACATCTGCACCTGGGACGCGATCTCTTCAGCCTTGCCGCTGCCGACAAAGAGTTTGGCGCTAGGGGCACTGCGGTTGGTGGTCACCACCCCCAGTGCATTGACGCCAGCCGAGCTCACCAACATCTTGAGCTCTTCCAGATCCTCCCGCTCCCCCTCATCACTGAAGTTGACGTGCACCAGAACGGCCTGTTCGCCGGCTTCATAACGGTCAAACAAGCGCTTGCTCCTTGACAGGAATCATGACGAATCTGAATTGGCGAGTCGTCTCGCCTCGAGATATCACGCTTCAGCGTCACCCTGTTCTTCGCCAGCTGCGCCAGGGACGTGCTGGTGATGGTTAACGGCGCGAGCCGGCACCACGGTGGAAATAGCGTGCTTGTAGACCATCTGGCTCACGGTGTTCTTCAGCAAAATGACAAACTGGTCAAACGATTCGATCTGACCCTGCAGTTTGATGCCGTTCACCAAATAAATAGAAACAGGAATCCGCTCACGGCGCAGCGCATTCAAAAACGGGTCTTGGAGAGATTGCCCCTTAGCCATCTTCTTTTCCTTATAGTTTGTTGTTTTTAAACACCGGATATCAATATAACAACCTGATTATACAGGAGTGTCAAGCCACTCCGGCACGGGCAACGACCCTTGCCAGATTGCCAGACTCACCAGATTCCAGCCAGGTGACTTCAGGCCAACCGCGCAACCAGGTCATTTGACGCTTGGCCAACTGGCGGGTGGCAACAATACCGCGATAGCGCATCTCATCATACTCCACTTCCCCTGCCAGGTAGTCCCACATTTGGCGGTAGCCAACGCAGCGAATAGCTGGCAGGTCGGGGGTGAGATCGCCTCGTTCATAAAGCGCACGCACCTCTTGCTCGAAGCCGCTTTGCAACATCTTGTCAAAGCGCTCTTCAATGCGCTTGTGCAACAGGGCGCGATCGCTCGGGGCAATGGCAAATTGGTGCACCCGATATGGCAACCCTTCCCCCTGCACCTGGGTTAGCTCGGTCAGGGTTTTGCCGCTGATGCGATACACCTCCAAGGCCCGGCTAAGACGCTGCGGATCATTGGGATGAATGCGGGCGCCGGCGACCGGATCAATCCGCACCAGCTCATCGTGCAGCGCCTGCCAGCCAAGGCGTGCCGCCTCCTCTTCCAGCTCGGCACGAATGGCCGGATCGGCGGATGGCAGCGGAGAAAGCCCCTCCAACAGTGCCTTGAAATAGAGCATTGTGCCCCCCACCAGCAGCGGAATGCGGCCACGGGCGACAATATCGTTCATCTCCCGCAGGGCATCGCGGCAAAAGTCGGCGGCCGAATAGCTCAGGGCAGGATCAATAATATCGATCAACTTGTGGGGAGCCAGAGCCAACTCTTGCGCCGTTGGCTTGGCAGTCCCTATATCCATGCCGCGATAGATAAGCGCAGAGTCCACGCTGATGATGTCGCAAGGCAGGGTTTGGCACAGGGCGATGGCGAGATCCGTCTTGCCGGAGGCCGTTGGCCCCATCAAAAAAATTGCATTCGGCAAGTCAGCCACGTTCAAATTCCTCGATCAGATTTAGCAGCGACAACGAGCACATCACGGGCTTATTGCCAAACTGTGTGTTGGAACAAGCACTCGGCAACTCAGCCACCATCTGCAAACGCCTCCAGTACTGTCGTCAGCGACACTGGGCGCACCATGCGAATATCTGCCAATTGGTCACTGAAATCGGCCACAAGTTCCGTCAGCAAGCGATTGGCTGTTGAAAAATCGTATATTTTTTCGTGGCTTATCCCCTGCTCAACCAGCCATTGGCATAATACTTCAGCCAGCTGGCTCGCATCACTGTCAGATCCGCTCTCGATAATTTGCAACAATTCGGGTAATAGCCGCACCAGATCGGTCTGGCGCAGCAAGGCTGGCACCCGAGTCAGGATCATGGTGTCACGCCCCCCGCTTTTCAACTCCAGCCCCATCCGTTTGAGCAAACGTTCCTGCTCTTCAACCAGCGCTATCAGGTTTTTCGGCAGCTTGAACGAAACTGGCAGCAACAGGGGTTGCGCAGCCAGCCCCTGGCCCCAGGCTTCCAGCAACCAGTTGCGCAGCAACAGGCGTTCGGCCCGCACCAGTGAGAGCAGCGCCAGCTGGCCATCTCGCACCAGCAACAGATAGGCCTGCTCCACCAGAGTGAGTGCCTGCCAGACTCCAGGCGCTGTCTGAGCTGCTGCATTGGGCACCATTGCAGCGGTAGCGGATGCAGCAGACGCGGGCCCGGCACCGGGCAAGGTGGTGAGCAGTGCGCCCATGCCCCGCATCGCCTCCCGGCTGGGTGGCTCGGGCGGTTGGTAGTTGCCGGCACGCGCCGCGCCCCCTTCTCGCACTTCATTCGTCGAGGCAGGAGCCCGATAGCTGTGCTCGGCGCCATACCACTCGGGACGAGGCGCCTGCCCTGGGTATTCAATCTGCCCGCTGACAGGCAGCTCGACCAGGGTTTCGGCCAGCGGCTCTTCCTGATGAACGGCGCTGGCCCCTTCGCGGCGCAGCGCAGTAAACAGCGCCTGAAAGATAAAGTCGTGGATCAGCCGCGCCTGATGAAAGCGCACCTCGTGCTTGGCAGGATGGACGTTCACATCCACCTGGTGGGGATCCAGCTCGATATAGAGCACATAGGCGGCGAAGCGGTCGGTGGGCAGCAGCTCGTCATAGGCCTGGCGGATGGCATGATTGATGAGCTTGTCGCGCATCATGCGACCGTTGACATAGGTATATTGCAGGTCGTTCTGCGGTCTGGCCCCCTCAGGCAGCGCCAGCCACCCCCACAGACGTACGTCGCTATGTTCGCTCTCTACCGCCAGCGCATGGTGCATGAAGGGGGTGCCACAAACGGCGGCGAGCCGGCGCTCCTGCTCAGGCACCGTATTGGCAGCCTTGTACTGGCGCATTACCTTGCCGTTGTGACGCAGGATCAGGGTGACATCGAAACGGGAAAGCGCAATGCGGCGTACCAGCTCATCGATATGGGCAAATTCGGTCTTTTCACTGCGCATGAACTTGCGCCGCGCCGGGGTATTGAAGAAGAGATCCACCACTTCCACCGTGGTGCCCACCGGGTGGGCCGCCGGTTTGACGGTGACGTTCATCTCTCGCCCTTCCGCCTGTGCCTGCCAGGCTTCGGACTGATCCTGGGTGCGGGAGGTAAATGTGAGACGGGAGACAGAGCTGATGGAGGCGAGCGCCTCGCCGCGAAACCCCAGGCTGCAGATCCCTTCCAGATCATCCAGGGTCGCCACCTTGGAGGTGGCGTGGCGCGACAGTGCCAGCACCAGCTCGTCTTTGGCGACGCCACAGCCGTTGTCACGGATGCGGATCAGCTTGGCACCGCCCTTGTCGATGTCGATCTCGACCCGGTCGGCGCCCGCGTCCAGGCTGTTTTCCACCAGCTCTTTCACCACAGAAGAGGGCCGCTCCACCACCTCTCCGGCTGCAATCTGGTTGGCCAGGATAGGGGGTAATATACGGATCGGCATCACTTACTCCTGAATTTCAATCTTGCGATGGTATACGCCAACACGGGGAGTGGCATCGCCAGCTCCCGCGCGTCAGTTTTGGGGAATGTAGAGCACCTGCCCTACCTGGATATCCCGCGACTTGAGCTTGTTGATCTCCACCAGCCGCGCCTGACTCACCCCATTCTTCTCGGCAAGGCGGGAGAGACTCTCACCCCGCTTGACCACATGGCGGATCATCTGCGACTTGTCGTCACTGCGAACGGGGGCGGCACTGCGGCTCTGTCCCTGCTGGGGGATATAGATTGTCTGACCAATCTGAATATCCCGGCTGCGCAGCTGGTTGATTTCAACCAATGTGGACTGACTCACCCCATGCCTCTCGGCAAGGCGGGAGAGGCTCTCGCCCCGTTTGACTACATGACGGAGCATCCGCGATTTGTCATAGTCGCCCACATTACTGACCGGCGCACCTGTCTCTTGCGCTGCCGCCGAGTAAGGCTTGATCACACCGGCTCCGGAGCTGGTCGCAGCACCACCGTCGCGGGCAGTGGCGGGCATCTTGTTGGTCACGACCGGCTGCGACTGTACTTGCCTGGGCTGGCTCACCGACTGCGGGGCCACAGGCGCAGGGCGAGTGGTAGCTGCCGGCCGACTGGCCTGCCCCTTGCCGCTCAGCAAGGCGCCCTTGGTCGGATGAGCGCGATAGTAATTGCGGATCCCCTCGAAGATGGCGCGGGCCAGCTTGTCTTGGTAGGCAGGTGTAGCCAGCAGCTTCTCTTCCGCATGGTTGGAGATAAAACCTGTCTCTACCAGCACGGAGGGAATATCCGGGGCTTTCAGCACGGCCAGACTGGCATGCTCCGGCGCCTTTTTGTGCAATCTGGCCACCTTGCCCATGGAGCGCAGGATCTGGCGGCTGACGTCATAGCCCTCGGCACGGGACTTGTCCATGGAGAGATCGAGGAAGGTCTGTGCCAGATAGGGATTCGGGTCGGATTCCGCCAATACCTTGCCTACCCCGCCCAGCAGTTCCCCCTGTTTCTCCTGCTTCTCCAGCCAGCTGCCCATCTCGCGGTTGGCGCGATTGGTCGACAGCACCCAGACAGAGGCGCCGCGCGGCGTCGAGTTGTGGAAGCTGTCCGCGTGGACGGAGACCAGCAGATCCGCCTTGGCCTTGCGGGCAATTTCGGAGCGCTTGTTCAGGTCCACGAAGTAGTCCCCGCGGCGAGTCAGCACGGCGCGCATGCCCGGTTCCCTGTCAATAAGTGCCGCCAGCTTCTGGGATACCGCCAGGGTAACTCGCTTCTCATAGGTGCGACGGGGGCCGATGGAGCCCGGATCTTCCCCGCCGTGGCCCGGATCGATGGCGATCACCACCCCCTTGCCCTTGCCCCCCACAGGGGTGGCTTGCACGGCGGCGGCTGAGCGTTTCTCTTCATAAGGCAGGTCTATCACCAACCTGTGGCCATAGGGGCCTGCCGGCGCCAGCGGAAATACCACGGGTTTGATGGTGGAACTGAGATCCAGCACCAGCCGCAGTCCACCCTTCTCCAGCGGCGAGCTCTCGCGGATCTTGCGCACCAGCTCGCTGTTGTTCCCGATACGAGCCAGATTGGCGACGTTGTTCGCCCCTTTGAGGTCGATCACCAGTCGATCCGGGCCGGTCAGGGTGAAGTAGTTGTAATTGGGAGCACTGCTCATGTCGAGCACCACCCGGGTGTTATCCGGCGATGGCCATACCCGCACACTCTTGAGCTGATTCGCCCAGGAGGGTAAGGCCATCAGAGAGAGGGCAATAACAAGGATCAAGCGCACGTAGATGACAACCGTTCCAGAATGGCTTCGCCAATAGCAGTGCGGGCTTCTATCAGAGCCTCACGCTGCTCGTTTACATAAGTCAGGGTAATGTCCAGATCGGGCGCCGGCAGCCAGCCCTCCCCTTTCTCCGGCCACTCCACCAGGCAGAGGGTATTGGCAGCAAAGTAGTCCCGGATCCCCATGAACTCCAGCTCTTCCGGATCAGCCAGACGATAGAGATCAAAGTGATAAACCTGCCAATCGGCCAGTTCATAGGGTTCAACCAGGGTATAGGTCGGGCTCTTGACCTTGCCCTGATGCCCCAGCCCTTGCACCCAGCCACGGGTCAGGGTGGTTTTTCCGGCCCCGAGGGAGCCGTGCAAGAACACCGTGGTCGCCTGCAGGCAGGCATGTGCCAAACGGCCACCCAGTGCCACTGTTGCTGCCTCATCCGGCAGTGTCATCATCAACTGTTTTGCCATGTTCTTCTTTAACTTGTTATGGAGTCGGGATTAACCAGTCGACGGATAAAGGGCAGCAGGTCTGATGCCAGCATACCCCTCTCTCCGTCTGCGGCGGCCAGATCTGCCGCTTCCCCGTGGATCACGGCTCCCAGCCGGGTTGCCTCGACGGCAGACCAGCCCTGAGCCAACAGGGCGGCGATTATACCAGACAAGAGATCGCCCATGCCGCCACTGGCCATGCCGGGATTGCCCTCATCACAGAGCGCGATTTGCTTGCCGTCATCGATGAGCGACCCCGCGCCCTTGAGCAGCACTACGCCGCCAAAGCGTTGCTGCAGGCGCCGTACAGCGGCAAAACGATCCGCTGCAATGTCGGCAATGGAGCAGCCCAGCAGGCGTGCCGCCTCACCCGGGTGAGGCGTGAGCACCCAATTATCCTGATGACGGGGACATAGCGCCAGCCAATTCAATCCATCGGCGTCCAATACCAGCGGTAACCTGTCATTGACCAATAATTCAAAATGGCGCCGACCCCATTCGTCCTGACCGAGTCCCGGCCCCACCAGCCGCACCGTGGCCCACTGCTCATCCGTATCAACCACTGAGTTCATCAACTCGGCTTGATAGAGGCTGACGGGCCCATGACTCGGATGCTGGCACACCCGTACCAGACCCGCTCCCGCCCGCAGGCAGGCACGCCCCGCCAGCACTATGGCGCCCTGCATGCCCACATTGCCCCCTGCCAGCAGCACCTTGCCGTGGGAACCCTTGTGAGCCGAGCGCTGGCGCGGGGTAAGCAGGTGTTTGAGGCCGGGATAATCGATCCGCTCAGCCGCCGCTTGCAGCGTCTCCTCTGGCATGACTCCGAGGGGATCGCAGTCGAGTTGGCCCACCCCATCCACACCATCGCTGGTAAGCATGCCCTGCTTGATGCCGATGAAGGTGAGGGTGCGAGTGGCACGCACCAGCGCCCCCATAGCGCAGCCGGTATCGGCATTGAGGCCGGAGGGCAGATCCACCGCCAACACAGGCGCGCCCAAGCTATTGATTGTTGCGACGATCTTTGTCAGAAGCGGCGATAGGGGGGTATGGACACCCGTGCCAAGCAGTGCATCTATCACCAGGTCCGGCGGCGGCAGTGAATCCAGCTCGCTGGCGCCTGCCATCAGCACAGTCCCCCCCAGCGCCAGCCAGTCATCGGCGGCTCGCCTGGCATCCCCTTTCAGCTCGGCAGGCGCCCTGGCGGCGATCACCCGGGGTTCAAGGCCTATCTGTCTGGCGAGACGCGCCAGCACATAGCCATCTCCGCCGTTGTTGCCTGGGCCGACAAAGATCCACCAGCGGCGGCTCTGCGGCCAATGATGGGTGGCGTAGGTACGCAGCGCCGCACCGGCACGCTCCATCAGGGCGTAGCGTTCCTGCCCTTCTCGCTCGGCCCAGCGCTGCTCCAGCGCGCGGATCTGTTCAGTCCGCCACAGTGATTGTGGTAAACTGCGCACCTCTTTCCCGCTGATAGCATCCCCGATGACCTTTACCATGACGGCTCCTGACTTTCATCCATTAGCCCTGGCTGAGACGCTTCGGGCACGCGATGCGACATGACCACATCTGATTTTCACTGCCGGTTGACCCAGGACATCAAGCCTTTCGGACCAGATGCAGCATGACCATACCTGATTTTCACCGTCGATTGACTCTGGATATCAAGCCTGTGGGGCTCGATGCCGCATGACTACGCCTGATTTTCAGCAGTTGGCTCACGATATCAAGCTATGGGCAGGCGAGCTAGGATTTGACCAGGTCGGTATCACGGACACGGATCTTACCCTCGAGGAGCCCAGGCTGCAGGCCTGGCTGGATGCAGGCCATCACGGCAGCATGGACTACATGGCCCGACACGGCATGATGCGGGCCCGCCCCCATGAGCTGCTGCCGGGCACACTGCGGGTAGTGTCGGTGCGCATGAACTACCTCCCCTTCGAGGCGGGTTTTGCCGCCACCCTGCGCGATCCGACCCTCGGCTACATCAGCCGCTACGCTCTCGGCCGCGACTACCACAAGGTGCTGCGCAACCGCCTCAAGCAACTGGGGGAGCGGATAGAACAGCGTTGTCAGGCGCTGTTTCAAACCACCCAGGACACAATGGGAGAGTGGCGCCCCTTCGTCGACTCGGCCCCCATACTGGAGCGGCCGCTGGCCGCCAAGGCGGGACTGGGCTGGGTCGGCAAGCATTCGCTACTGCTCAACGAATCGGCCGGTTCTTTCTTTTTTCTAGGGGAGCTGCTGCTCGCCCTGCCCCTGCCCATCGATGCCCCGGTGGAAAAAGAGCAGTGCGGCAAGTGCGTGACCTGCATCAATATTTGCCCGACCGGTGCCATAGTCGCGCCCTATGTGGTGGATGGGCGCCGCTGCATCTCCTACCTCACCATAGAGAACGACGGTCCCATCCCGGAAGAGTTCAGGCCGCTCATGGGCAATCGCATCTATGGTTGTGACGACTGCCAGCTCATCTGCCCCTGGAATCGCTATGCAGATGCAAGCCCGGAACCCGACTTCAAAGCGCGCCCCAACCTGCACCGCCCGCCCCTGCTGGCGCTGTGGCGCTGGGCCGAGAGCGAATTTCTCAAGCACACTGAGGGGAGCCCGATCCGGCGCATCGGCTATCAACGCTGGCGCCGCAACCTGGCGGTGGCGCTTGGCAACGGCCCGGCTACACCAGAGGTGATCGCCGCCCTGCAACTGGCGCTCACCAGCGCCGAGCCCATGGTGGCCGAACACATAGAGTGGGCACTGACGACCCTGGCCAAACGCCAGCAGGATGACAACAAAAAGACACGCTTGCTGATCCGTTGCATCGAAAAAGGTCTGCCGGATCACGCATAAGCGATCTGCCCCTTGCCGGATGCACACCATTTTTTCATGCTCTGTCGGCGGTTAACCGTCGGCACCATAAGCACTATAAAAGGAACAATCTGATGCAGATGTTGGGAGTGGATATCGGTGGCTCAGGGATCAAGGGATGCTTGGTCGATACCGAAACAGGCGAGCTGATTGGCGAACGCCACCGTCTGGCAACACCGCAACCGGCGACCCCGGCGGCCGTGGCACATACCCTCAAGGCACTGGTAGAACACTTCCAATGGAAGGGCCCTGTGGGTTGCGGCTTTCCCGCCACCATCCACAACGGCATTGCCAAGAGCGCGGCCAACATCGACAAGAGCTGGATCGAGACCGATGCAGCACACCTGTTTTCGGATGTGACCGGCCTGCCCTGCCATGTGCTCAACGATGCCGATGCGGCGGGTCTGGCCGAGATGCGCTTTGGTGCCGGCAAGGATCGCAAGGGGATCATCATCCTCATCACTGTTGGTACCGGCATAGGTACAGCCGTGTTCGTCAACGGCCAGCTGCTGCCCAACACCGAGCTGGGTCACCTGATGCTGGAAGGCATGGTTGCCGAGCACTACTGCTCGGATGCGGTGCGCAAGCGGGAGGATCTCTCCTGGAGCCGATGGGGAAAACGCTTCAACAAGTATCTAGCCAGACTGGAGTTTCTATTCTCCCCCGACCTCTTTATCCTGGGGGGCGGCAGCTCAGCCAAGCTCGACAAATTCATCGATCGCATCGAAACCCGGGCGCCGCTGGTGGCAGCCGCCAGTCTCAATCAGGCTGGCATCATAGGGGCTGCCCTTCATGCGGCCGAACGCAGCGCCGAACAGCAGTAAGGCGGCATCCCCTCTTTGGGTCGATGATAGAAAAGAGGCCCGGCAAATGCCGGGCCTCTTTCGTTGCACCTTTACCGCGGCTAGATGTCGTCGAGCCGATGCACACCGTGTACCAGTCGAGTCAAGCGGGTTTGTTCCAGCGACGCCAGCGAGGTCAGCAAGGCAGCCGTCTCGTTGGTCGGGCACTCGCGGGCCAGATGGCTCAGCTCGCCGATGAGTTTTTCTTCCTGACGACACACCTGCTGCACTATGTCCTGAGTCTGGGCACTGGCAGGTAGTGCCAGCCGCTGGATCTCGGGCAACAGATCCTCGCTGAAGCCCCGCTCCAGCCAGGTTTCCTTGACGCCCTGACTCAGCTGTCCCTGATAATCGTGCAGATGGGCACTCGCTTCATCTTCCCGCCCTTGCAGATACGCCAGCAACATGCGGCTGCGCTCGCCATCCACTTCTGCCATCAGTCGCCCATAACAGAGTCCGAGCTGGTGATGAACCTGTTCGAGGTAAGACAGCAAATCCTTGATCTGTTGAAATCGCATCACTCACTCCTCCTGCCACGCCACACCTGTTGAGTATAAAAAACAACCACACATATCCCAAACCAAAGGAGGTCACTTTTTGTGCTGCATCAAGGGGATGGATAACAAAAGAGATAAAGGAACAAAGTGGAACGATTTGTGCCATCTTGGTGGCAGCCAAAGAGTGCGAACAGCACTCCTGCCTTCATGACTAACAAAACAGACAACGAAAGCAGATTATCCAGGCTATATTCGGAAAAAATCAACAATAGCCAAATACAATATTGCCCCCTGATAAACCACTGTCGTCGTTAGTCATCCGGCGAGAATTCTTATCACTTTTTTAGACGTCTAGACGTAGAAACATGCGTTGACATAGCCATCCAGACATCTTAGCATCATCCTCCATGATGACAGAGTAACCCAGTGGAACCTCTGCCCAATTCACCCGCCTGTAGCGCCCTGTGCTTTAAGGCTGTTAGCACGGAAGAATCCATGATTAAGTTGATCGGTCTCAACAAAGTCTACGGTAAAGGCAGTGATGCCGTGCACGCCCTGCGTGACGTGAGCCTGCATGTGCCACAAGGCAAAATTTTCGGGGTGATCGGTGCCTCCGGTGCCGGCAAGAGTACCCTCATCCGTTGTGTCAACCTGCTGGAGCGCCCGACAGAGGGGCAGGTCATCGTCGACGACCAGGACCTGACAGCGCTGCCGGAGCGGGAGCTGACCCAGGCCCGCCGCCAGATCGGCATGATTTTTCAGCACTTCAACCTGCTCTCCTCCCGTACCGTGTTCGCCAATATCGCGTTCCCGCTGGAACTGGCAGGCTGGAGCAAGGCCCAAATCAAGACCCGGGTCTTTGAGTTGCTGGCGCTGGTCGGGCTGGAAGCCCGCGCCCACGCCTATCCGTCCGAGCTGTCCGGCGGCCAGAAGCAGCGTGTCGCCATCGCCCGCGCCCTGGCACCGGCTCCCAAGGTATTGCTGTGTGACGAAGCCACCTCGGCCCTCGACCCGCAGACCACACGTTCGATCCTGAGCCTGCTCAAGGAGATCAACGTCAAGCTGGGGCTCACCATACTGCTCATCACCCACGAGATGGATGTGGTGAAGGGGATTTGTGATGACGTGGCCATCATCAGCGACGGCAGCCTGATCGAGCAGGGCGAGGTCGCCTGGTTCTTCAGCAATGCCAAAACCCAGCTGGCCCGTGATTTTATCCACTCCACCATCCATCTGGAGGTGCCGCAGGAGTATCAGGACCGCATGAGCGGCGAGCGAGTGGCTGGCAGCTATCCGCTGGTGAAACTCGGCTTTACCGGCAGCACGGTCGATACACCGCTGATTTCAGAAGCGAGTCGTCGCTTCAACATCGATATCAGCATACTGAGCGCCGATATCGAGTACGCCGGGGGCGTCAAGTTCGGCTTCCTGCTGGCAGAACTGTTCGGGGATGAGGCCCAGTGCGAGGCGACTCAGCAGTTCCTGATAGACAACCATATTCAGCTGGAGGTCATGGGTTATGTCCGCAGCAACGACTGATCTGCTCATCACTGCCCTCAAGGGCTGCCAGACGCAGTCCCTGATCACAATCGCATTCAGCTGGAGGTAATGGGTTATGTCCGAAGCCATGATTAATCTGTTGGTCACCGCCCTCGGTGATACCCTGCTGATGGTGTTTGCCTCCGCCCTGTTTGGCTGCCTGCTCGGCCTGCCCCTTGGAGTGGCACTGCACGTCACCAAGGCTGGCCAGATCCTGGCCAACCCGGCCCTGAACAAGCTGCTCGGCATCTTGGTCAACATTGGCCGTTCCGTGCCCTTCATCATTCTGCTGGTTGCCATCATTCCGCTGACCCGGCTGATCGTCGGCACCAGCATAGGCACCATAGCCGCCATAGTACCGCTGACCATAGGTGCCGTGCCCTTCATCGCCCGTCTGGTGGAAGGGGCACTGATGGAGGTGCCGGACGGCTTGCTGGAAGCGGCCAAGGCCATGGGTGCCAAACCTTTGCAAATCATCACCAAGGTGCTGCTGCCAGAAGCCCTGCCCGGCATCATCAACAGCGTCACCATTACCCTGGTCACGCTGGTGAACTACTCCGCCATGGCCGGTGCCATCGGAGGGGGTGGCCTGGGCGATGTGGGTATTCGCTACGGTTATCAGCGCTTTGACCCCACCGTCATGCTGGCAACCGTTGTGATTCTGGTTTTACTGGTTCAAATCATCCAGAGCGCGGGTGAGCGCCTGGTCAACACATGTGATCATCGTTAATCGTCGATTTCTGACAGGAGGTTTTTATGAAATTTGGCATTAAATCCGTTGCGGCAGCCTTGTTGGCTGGCTTGGTACTGGCCGGTTGCGGTCAAAAAGAAGAGAGCAAGACCCTGAAAGTAGGCGCCATTGCCGGGGCGGAATCCCAGCTGGTGGAAGCCGCGGCCAAGGTCGCCAAGGACAAGTTCGGTCTGGATGTCGAAGTGGTCACCTTCTCCGACTTTGCCACCCCGAACGTGGCCCTGAACGATGGCAGCATCGATCTGAACGCCTTCCAGCACAAACCGTATCTGGATAGCCAGGTCAAGGATCGCGGCTTCGATCTGGTACCGGTTGGCAACACCTTCGTCTACCCCATCGCCGGCTACTCCAAGAAGATCAAGGCCCTGGCTGATCTGAAAGAGGGCGCGCAAATCGCCGTGCCGAACGACCCGACCAACCTGGGCCGCTCTCTGATCCTGCTGCAAAAGCAGGGCCTGCTGACCCTGAAAGAAGGCACAGGTCTCGAAGCGACAGTGCTCGACATCGCCAGCAACCCGAAAAATCTGAAGATTGTTGAACTGGAAGCGGCACAGCTGCCCCGCTCCCTGGAAGATGTGGACTTGGCCATCATCAATACCGTGTATGCCTCCCAGATCGATCTGCTGCCTGGCCGTGACGGTCTGTTCGTGGAAGACAAGGATTCTCCCTATGTCAACCTGCTCGTCTCCCGTGGCAACAACAAGGATGACGCCAAGGTGAAGGAGTTCGTCCAGGCCTTCCAGAGCGACGAAGTGTACAAAACTGCTGACGAATTGTTCAAAGGCGGCATCGTCAAAGGTTGGTAATCACTCACTCAGCAAAAAAGGCCACGCCAAGCGTGGCCTTTTTTATTGCCGCGGTTATCATAACCGGGAGCACGGCAACACGAACGTAACAGAACATGAAAAAATGGTATCTGGCCTACTGCAAGCCAAAGGAAGAGGCCCGCGCACGCGCCCATCTCGAAGCCCAGGGGATTGAGTCCTATTACCCCATGGTCGAGATCGAGAAGCTGCGACGGGGCAAGCGTGTCCCTGTGCGGGAACCCATGTTTCCCAACTATCTGTTTATCTATGTGGATCTGGAGGAGGTCACGCCGGTCACCCTGAAGTCGACCCGTGGCATCAGCCGCATCATCCACTTCGGCAAGGAGTGGACCGCCATCAGCAGCCAGCTGGTTTATCAGTTGATGAGCCGTGACGACAGCGACGAGGCGAGAGCCAGCTACGCCAACCTGCCGACCCAGGGCGACAAGGTATTGATCGAATCGGGCCCATTGGCCGGATTCGAGGCGATTTATCTGGAGCCGGATGGAGAGAAACGCGCCATCCTGCTGGTCAGCCTGCTCAACCAGGAGACCTCCAGCAGCTTCGACAATCAGGCTTTTCGCCGCCTGTAATGACCCTCATCAGGCAGGCGTTCATGACAAGCAACGCCTCATTCTTTCAGCAGCTTCGACTATCATGCTGTCTGCCGCCTGTACCAATGCTGAGGCGGGCCATCTGGCCCGCCTCATTTATTTATCCAGATCATCCGCCTTGGCGGCGTTATCAGGCCCCCAGTTCGAAGCGACTGATGACGGACGTCAAACGACCCGTATCCTGTGCCAGTCTGGCCACTATCTCTTCCCCCTGCTGGCTGCGCTGGCTCGATTGCCGGCTCAGTCCGGCGATCTCTTCCACTGTGCCCGCCACCTCCTGGGCAACCCGCGACTGCTGCTCGGTAGCGGTGGCAATGGCCCCCAGCTGACCGGACAGATCCTGCACCAGCTGCAGCATGGTATCCAGGGTCTGCGTCACAGAGGCAACGGCGTTGCGGCCCTGTTCGACCAACTGGGTACCGCTGCCGACCGTGCTCACCGTCTGGCGGGTCTGTTGCTGAATGCTGGCGATGGTCTGACTGATCTCCTCGGTTGATTGACTGGTGCGACTGGCGAGCAGACGCACCTCATCGGCCACCACGGCAAAGCCACGCCCCTGCTCCCCGGCCCGCGCCGCCTCGATGGCAGCATTGAGCGCCAGCAGATTGGTCTGCTCGGCTATGGTAGCGATCACCTCGGTCACCCGGCCGACCTGTTCGCTCTGGGCACTGAGCAGCCCCATGGCCTGATTGGCCTGAGCTATCATGGCGGCAATCTCCTGCATTGTGGTGGTCATGCGACCGAGGGCACTGCCCCCTTGCTGTGTCTGTCCCTCAGCCTGGTGGGCCACTCGAGCCGCCTCGGCTATGTTCCCCGCCACATCACGGGTGCTGACCGACATCTGTTCGATCGCCGCCGCCACCGTATCCACCCGCTGATTCTGACTCGCCAGATCGTCGACGATGGCCCTGGTGGTGTTACCCACCTCGACACACGCCCCCTCCACCTGCCCCACGGCGTCCTGGATCTCGCCGACCAGCTGACGCAGTTGCAGCGACATCTGGTTGATGGATCCCGTCAATCCCCCCAGCTCATCCTGACTCTGCACCGGCAGAGGGCGGGACGGCAGACGGCCGTTGGCCACCAGATCGGCTCGCACCACCAGACTGGCGATATCCCTGGTCAGACGGCGACTGAACAGCAGGGCGACCAGGGTGCCCAGCACTATGACAGTCAGGGTAGCCAGCAACAGAGTACGGTTGATGGTCTGACCGGCACTGGCCATCTTCTCCCCCATGCTGTCCACTTCAGAGCGAGTCTGGGTCACCTGGGCGGCCAGCTGACTGGCCAGCTGGGTCAACGCAGGTTCTATGTCGGTTGCCATCAGATGATTGGCCTGATCCCAGTCCGGGGCCTGACGCTTGCTGATCACCTGACCGACCAGTTCGGCAAAGGGCGCTGACATCTCTTCAAACAGCGACCAGAGGCTCTTCTGGGCCTCGGAGAAATTGGCCTGCTGCTGTTTCAGCTCGGCGACCCGCTGCTGATGGAACTGGTAGTAATCCTGATACTTGGTGCCATATTCGGGGTCACCCGAGATGAGAAAGTCGCGCAGGGCTGAGAGGGCATTGGAGAGGCTGTTATACGCATCCCCCACCTGCTTGAGCAGCAGGCGGCGATCCCCTGGCAACTGATCCTGCGGGGTAGCCACCTCTTCATTGGCGAATGACTGCAACTGATCGAGGGCCGCTTCTGCCAGCGGGCCCGCCTCCAGCAGCATGAGCGTGTGGGCGGGCAGGTTCTCCTCTGTGTGGGCGATGGCCCATACCTGCTCCTGGCGTCCTTTGAAGGCCTTGAGCGACTGGGCAAGTGCGGGAGTGAACTGCTGCTGCTCGATGGCTTGCCAGGCCCCTTCCCACTCCTGTTTGAGGCGGGAGGCCTGGGCCGGATCCTTGCCGAGGATGAGATAACCGCGCAGGGAGGAGACGGTGGCCACCAGCGCTTTCTGGCTCGCCTCATCCCGTTGCAGGGCAGGCAGCGCCTGCTCCAGCAGCGCTGTCTCGACCTCGCCGATCCGGCCGAGCTGGTGATAGACAAGGCCGGAGGAGAGGATCACCAACAGATTGATAAAACAGAAACTAAACAACAACTTGCTTGAAATTTTCATGAACGTCCTTGTTCAACTGCGGGCATGCCGCCTGGCGATCAGTCCCCGATCAGGCCGGGTAACCGTTCGCGCCAGGTGTCGTGCCACCCCATCAATTCATCCCGCGGCATGGGCCGGGCGGAGAAGAAGCCCTGACACACGTCGCACCCCAATCTGGCCAGCAGCCGCCAGGTCAATTCATCCTCTACCCCTTCGGCGACCGACTTGAGTCCCAACTTGCGGGCCAGTTCGATACTTGACTCTATTATGGCCAAGCGGGAGGGGTCCTCATAGCAGCGATCGACGAAAGAGCGATCCAGTTTGAGCTCGGTGAAGGGCAGCAGCGCCAGCTGCTGCATGGAGGAGTAGCCGGTCCCGAAATCATCGATAGAGAGGCCAAAGCCATGCATCCGCAGCCGGGTCAGCACTTCCAGCGACTTGCCCAGATCCTTGACGAAGGAGCTTTCGGTCACCTCCAGGGTGATGAGCTCGGGGTTGATGCTCCAGCGCTGGCACTGGTTGATCAGGGTATTGCAGAGATCCCCCTCGATGAGGGAGGTGGTTGAGAGGTTCATCGACAGATTGAGGGAGAGACCTGTCTGCTCCCACAGGTGACCGTCACGCAACGACTTGCTGATGATCACCTCGGTCAGTTGATCGATGAGGCCGTTGTTCTCCGCCAGGGGAATGAAGCGCACCGGCGAGATGAGGCCGTAGTCCGGGTGCTGCCAACGGGCAAGCGCCTCCATGCCGACCCAGTGCCCCGAGCCAAAACTCACCTTGGGCTGATACCAGGGCAGCAGTTGATCCTGCTCCAATGCCCGGCTCAGCTCATCCAGCGTCAGGCTGTGGCCATCTTCCTCCTGGGCCCGCTCCTGCTGTGGGCGCCAGGCGCCGATCAACTGGCTGATCTGCTGCTGGCTGGAGGGCTTTTCGATGCGCCCAAGCACCTGCAGGCCATAGGCGGCACTCATCCGCAATACGGCCTCGACCACGTCATCTTCCAGTGCACTGGAAAGGATGATACCGCCACGAAAGCCCCCGAGGGAGAGACGGCGCAGCAACGCCATGCCATCCATGCCGGGCATGCGCAGATCGCAAAACAGAATGTCGACCTGATGGCGCTGACACATTGCCAGTGCCTCCACGCCATCCTGAGCCTCCAGCAGTGAGGTATAACCGAGCCCACGGATCTGGTGCATCAGTGCCTTGCGCTGAAACGCGTGGTCTTCCACCACCATGATCGCCAACTCATGCTGTGTCTTGTTCATCGAGCCATAGTCCAATTTCGCGTGTTATAGAGTTCATCAGCGCCTGTACTGTCTGGCTCAACTCGGTGAGTTCTTCCAGCTGTTTCAGTCGGGCCGCCGCTTCGAGTCGGGCAGCTTCCTCTGCCAATGGTAGCTGTCCTACCATGCGGGCAGCCCCCTTGATGCGGTGCGCAGTCTCTACCAGAGCATACGTATCCTGACGGGCCAATGCCTGCATCATGTCATCACTATCCTGGCGGTTGGAATCCAGATACTCCCGCGCCATGCTGCGGGCCACCGCCTCATCGCCAAACAGCGAGATCCAGCATGCCCCCAGATCCGCAGCGGGTTCAGCAGGCGCCGGTATCACCTCGGCGACCGGTGCAGCGACCGGCAACCAGTCCTCCAGCATCTGGCGCAAGGTATCCAGGGTGTAAGGCTTGAACAGCATGTCGTTCATGCCGGCCTCCTGCATCTGCAGACTGGCTTCTTCTGACGTATCCGCCGTGACGCCAATGATGGGCGCCTGTTCCCCCTGCCCTCGCAGGGTCCGCGTCAGGGTATATCCATCCATCACCGGCATGTGGCAATCGGTGAGCAGCAAGGCAAAATCTTGCCCCTGCCAGGTGCGCAGCGCCTTCTCGCCATCATCCACCACCTCGGCATCCACCCCCAGAATGGCGAGCTGACGGGCCAGCAGGGCACGGTTGATGGGATGATCATCGGCCACCAGCACGCGTCCTTGCAACTTGGCCGTATGGGCCTCGACCGGATTGATCGCTTTCTCTCCCAGCAGCTGATGGCAGGTTTCCAGCAACAGATCCGGATAGAGCGGGGATTGCCCCAAGCGCCACCAGGCATCCGATCCCATGCGTCCGCGCAGTGCCTCCAGCGGGGAGAGCACTATGCCCTTGAGCGCGGATTGCTGTAAACGTGTCAGCCAATCGCTGCCCAGGGCCTGTTCCAGCCAGCCCTCCTCCGCGAACAGCAAGCCACTAAGTGGCTGTTGCCACTGCTGAGGATCCAGACGATTCAGCCTGGCCCCCAGCCGCTGCATGGCAGACTGCAAGGCGGCATCCTCGCCAAACAGCCACCATTCCTGACCCGCCAGCGCAGGTGCATCCCATCGACTCTCGGTCAACGGAAAGCTGAACGTCAGGAGGGTTCCCTGGCCGGGCTTGCTCTCAAGGGCCAGGCTGCCTCCCATTTTCTGGGCCAGCTGATGACAGATGGCCAGCCCCAGCCCTGTGCCGCCAAAGCGTCGATTTATGTCGGATTCCACCTGCTCGAATGGGGTAAACAGGCGATCCTGCTTCGCTTCGGCAATGCCGATACCGGTATCACTGACGGCGATGAGCAGTTGCTCAGCGCGATAACTGACCTGAATGCGGATCTCCCCCCGCTCGGTGAACTTGACCGCATTGTTGAGCAGATTGGAGAGCACCTGTCCCACCCGCACAGCATCGATACGCGCCTGGTCCGGCACGTCTGGCGCCCAATCCAGTGTCACTTTGAGCCCCTTGCCATGGGCCAGGGTGGCATGACCACGGATCACGTCACAGATCACGGAGGCAAGACGGCAGGCTTGATAATGCAGTTGCAGCTGGCCCGCCTCTATCTTGGAAAAGTCGAGCACATCGTTGACCAGATAGAGCAAGTTGTTGGTTGAGGTGATGACGTTGCGCAGCATGTAACGCTGATCTTCATTCAATTCGCTCAACTGCAGCAGCTCCAGCATGCCGTGCATGCCGGAGATGGGGGTTCTGAGTTCGTGGCTCATGGTGGCGAGGAAACGGCTGCGCACCTGCATCGCCTGCTCCGCATAGGCGCGCGCCTCCCTCAGCTCATGCTCCTGACGCTTGAGGGCCGTAATGTCCTGGATCACGCCGTTGAGGATCAGATTCCCCTCTTCCTGCGGCACGAAACTGCCGCGCACCTGCAGGTAGCGATCCCCCTCAGGGCGCTCTACCTTTACCTCCAGGTCGAGCGGTGCCAGTGTCTCGGCGTGGTTGGCGACCTTGCTGACAAAATCCTGCAGCGCCTCTTCGGTAAAGCCGAACACCTCGCCCCCTGACTCCGCTGACAGCATCTCCTGCTGGCTGGCCCCCAGGATCTCGTTCGCCCCTTGCGAGGCATAGAGGAAGCGCCCCTGGCCCGGCCCCTGCCACAGGTACTGATATACAATACCTGGCATGCTGTCGGTGATCTGGGTGAGCCGGGTCTCCGCCTTGCGGGCCCGTGCCTCGGCTTCCTTGATACGGGTCACATCGGTGAGCACCGTCAGTACACCCAGCATATCGCCGCTCGGTGAGCGGTAGGGGCGCTTGGCATAGATGACGTGAAACAGGGTGCCATCCTGGCGGCGACTGTAACCAGCCCCTTCCAGCTGCTTGCCGCTGTGCCACACATCCTGCTCCTCTTTGAGCACCCGCTCACGCTCCTGGGGCGGCATGCCGTCAAGATCGATACACTCATCGCCCACGCAGGCACCAAGGAAAGCATCCCGATAAGCCTGGTTGCACAGCGTGATGCTCTGCTCCCGGTCACGCAGTGCCACCATGTTGGGCAGGGAGTTGAGCAGGGTCTGCACAAAGGTCAGCTGCTCGTTCAATTTGCGCTCGGCCAGCTGGCGCTGGACTATCTGGCGACGCAGCGTGCGGTTCCAGCCCATGAACAACAGCACGCAGAGCAGGAAGGCCCCCATACCGAAAGAGGACCAGAGCAGCACGGTCGCCGGGTTGATGCCGGTCTGGATGGTGAGGGAGAGCCACTTCTGTTCCAGCCTCGACAACTCGTCAGGCCGGATGGAGAGCAGCACCTTGGTCAGGATCTGCTGCAACATGGGATCTTGCTGATGGGCCGCCATGGCGATGGGCACTCGCAACTCGTTGCCGGAGAAGACCACCTGATAGCGGTTGTTGAACCCTTTCTGCAACGCCAGTTGCAGCGTCGTCATGCTCATCAGCACATAATCGACCTCATTCTGATCGAGCAGGGGAAGCAACTGGGTGTCACTGCTGACCGTCACCGGATAGGCTCCCACCTCCTTGAGCACCAGCTCCTCCACAGAACCACCGACTATGCCGACCTTGCGCCCTTTGAGCTGATTGAGATCCTCAAGCTCGGCCACCCCCTGTCTGGCCGCGATCACTCTATGGATGAAGGCGTACTCAGGGGTAAACAGAGAGAATTGGCGGCGCTCGGGCGTCGGCGTCATGGCCGGAATGAAATCCAGTTTGCGCGCCTGGAACAGCGCCTGGGTTTCGGTCCAGCTGCTGGTCGGTACCAGAGTGAACTTGAGACCGGACCGGGTGCTCATCACCTTGAGCAGGTCGGCGATGAACCCCTTGAGCTGACCCGCACTGTCGATCTCGCTCACCGCTGGCCAGTCGGGTGCAACGCCGAACTTGAGCGAGGGATGCAAGGCCAGCCAATTGAGCTCGCTCTGGTTGAAGACAATCTGGCGAGGGCCATGGGCCAGTTCATAGTCGACTATGCCCCCCGTCTCCAGAATGCGGCGCCGATCCTCAAGGGGGATGTCGTTGAGCGCCAGCTCCAGCAGTGCCAGTAGTCCCTGATTATTGGGTCCCACTGCCATGGCCAGCGAGGTATCCGTCACCCAGTCCGGGGTGATCACTTTCAGGCCGGCCTGCTGCTGCAGGCGTTGCAAGCGTACCAGGGCAGGTAGATCGGCCAGATAGGCGTCTGCCAACCCTTTTTTCACCATGAAGACGGCCTCGTCACTGCTGTCTGCCTGCGCCAGCTGGTCCATGCCCAGCTTCTCAAGGTCCTCACAGGAGCTGAATCCCTGTTCACACACCCAGCGTAATTGACGAGCCGCCGCCAGGGAGAGGGTGTCGTTCCCCTTCGCCAACAGCACACCGCGGGGCAGACCCATGAGATCCGAGGTAAACCGCATTTTCTGTTGCCGCGAGGCACTGGGGGTCACGCCGATCAGCATGTCGACCTCGCCATCAAGCAGAGCTTGCTGGGCACCAGCGTAGTAGGGATAGGTCTTGTAGCGCAGCGTCAGTCCAAGCCGACCTGCAACCAGAGAGGCAAAATCATCCAGCGGACCACTGAACCCCCCCCGGCTATTGGCATAGACGTAAGGGGGCCAGGCCACAGAGGGCATGCCGACAACCAGATCGCTGCGCGAGGCGAGCCACAGGCGCTCAGACAGCCCCAGCCGGTCCTTGTCCAGACTGGTTTGCGCTAAAGCCAAATGGCCCCAGCAGGCAAGCCAGCACAGCAGAAAGGCGCGATAGCAAAGACGCAACATGGATAACTCCTGAACAGATCGGAGAGCGATAATAGGGATTTTGGCAAAATGTGCGAATGAAAATTCGTAATCAAACTCAACCGGATACAAAAATGGCAGGCCCAAGCCTGCCATTTTCTTGCAAGAAGGGGGCCAAGCCCCTTCTTATCAGGTTATTCGATTCCCAAGTCGGAAGCCGGTTTGATATTCCTGCTCACGGATGTGGGCGATCTGCACATTTTGCCCTTCCAGGCCGATATCTTTCAGCAAGGCAGGTGAGAGGTGCAGGTAGCTGATGCGGCGCTCCAGCCGGGTGATCCGTTTCTGAACCAGGGATTCGACAGTGCGCAGCAGAGCCAGTTCGATAGACATGATATTCTCCAGTTGAACGTGCGGTTCTCCCGGAGAGAAGAGATCACCCTGCGGGACAACCGCGGGTGATAAAAAGACAGGGGTTACCTGTTTCCTCCACGCGGTAAAAAAAGAGCACGAGTCTTCGCGCTGCCAATGCAGCGATCGGACGCAACGTTTAGCATTGAATGTTGCATATTCGTCTCCTTACCAAGTGAAAGTTGAACAAGTTGCCACAGTCTAAAAAAAGACCGAATTTTATACAATAACCTCACCCCCATATGGGTGGTGAGTCATCTATCAATGCCTGCACGCGTTCATTCCTGCCCTTCTCGCGGGCGTATCAGATCCCGGACAGCAAGCGGAACTCTTCCAGCGCATAGGTATCCGTCATGCCGCTGACATAGTCGAGCAGCAGCCGCACCCTGTAGTACCACTCCTGCTCTGCACCGCTGTCGAAACGGGGATCCCTGTTGGCCACGGCCAGCCGGTATGCCTTGAGATGACGGGCCGACAAGCGGTGAAACAGGCGACGGGCGAAGAAGAGCTCGCTGCCCCCCTGCCCGGCCAGCAGGCGCTCGAATTGACTGGCGGGCAATGCCAGCAGGCAGGCATAGGTAGAGAGCACACCGCGCAAGGCGGCATAGCCTTCGAGCTCCAGCGCCTCGACCTCGGGGCGCATGAAAACCTGCTCGCGAGCCACCTGCTTGAGAGTGTCGAGCACCATGGCTGCCGGAGCCTGACCGTGCAGCAGCGCCTGGGGATAGGCACCGCTCAATATGATCTCGTGCTCGCTCACATAGGTGTGGGCGGCCAGCGCGATCAAGTCGTGAGTCAGATGCTGGCGAAAATGGGGGAAGAAGCCTCTGTCCGAGGCGGTGGCATCCGCCAGCAGTCCGGCCATGTAGCTGCCTTCATCGGCCAGACGCAGCGCCTGTTGCAGCTCGCTCAGGCTGAGAATGCGTCTGTCCACCGCATCTTCGAGATCGGCGATGCAGTAAGAGATGTCGTCAGCCGCCTCCATGATGTAGACCAGCGGGTGGCGGCAACCAGGTGCCAGCCCCAGGCTCTGGCTCAGGGAACGGTAGAGGGGTTGCTCACTGAAGAAGATGCCCCGCTTGCTGGTCCAGCCGTGATGCTGGCCGTAATGAAGTCCCGGTAGGGGTTGCTGCGGATACTTGCACAGGGCGGCCAGCTGCCCCAGGGTCAGGTTCAGCTCATGCAGACTGTGCACCAGCCGCAGGCTCTGGGCATTGCCGTCAAACACCAGCAGATCCTGGCGCAGCTCAGCCCACTGCGGACTGGGCGTCTGGCCAAGGGCTGCAGCGAACAGGGTATCCAGCTCCTGTGTCAGCCACTGGCTCATCACCTGCTCGCCAAAATGACCGAACGGCGGATTGCCGACATCGTGCAGCAGGCAGGACATCTCCACCAGATTGATGAAGGCCCCCTCGCACACCGAGCCCGCGGGCAGCGCCGCCAGAATGCGGCGGCTGATCTGACGGCCTGTCTCCTGCACCTCCAGCGAGTGGGTCAGACGGCTGCGTACCGAGGCCTTCACATCGAGCGGGAAAACCTGGGTCTTCTGTTGCAGCCGGCGCACCGGCGCCGCCTGTACGATGCGGGCACGATCCAGCTCGGTCGCCTCAAGCAAGTCTTCCTCACCCCAGGGGTGACTGCGCAGTGACGGGATCAGGCGCTGATACATATTATTCATCTCCTTCTGTGCCTGAAGCGGCAACGTAATGAGGCGGCAGACAGGCTCAGGAGAGCAGCCAGCGCTTCAGCCGGGCTATGTCACCTGGGCACTCGCGGCGCAGCGACTCTATCCAGTCCTCCACGTTCTCCCACCAGGCGGGGTGATCCGGACTCTGGATCAGCTGGGCCAGCTGTTGCAGCCGGCGCAGACCGATGGAACCGGCCGCGCCCTTGATCTTGTGCGCCTCTTCCACCACGCCAGCCTGATCTTTGGCAATCATGTTGGAGTCGAGCACAGCCATGTAGTCCGGCATCATTTTCTCGAACAGTTCGACGCTGGAGAGCAGCACCGGCTTGCCCACCGTATCGGCGTAATCGGTGAGGAAGGCCAGGTCAAGCAGCGCATCCTGATTGCCTGCATCGGCTTGCTCGTCGGCCTCATCGTCGGCCAGATCCGCAAACAGGTGACCAATCACTTCGCGCACCGCCCGGGAGCCCAGCGGCTTGCTGATCACATCCTGCAGGCCGCGATCCCGATAATACTGGCGATCGCCGGTGGCATTGGCAGTGAGCGCCACCATGGGTGGCAAACTGTCGCCATAGCGTGCCAGCAACTGGGCCGCCACATCGAAGCCGGTCATGTCCGGCAGCTGAATGTCGAGCAGGATCAGGTCAAAGTCATCGGGATTGGCCATGGCCAGCGCCTGGGCGCCGTCCCGGGCCACCTTGACCTCATGCCCCAACTTGTTGAGCAGGGCGCAGGCCACTGTCACGTTCAGCTCCACGTCCTCCACCAGCAGGATGTCGAGGGTCGGCATCTCCTGTTCGGAAGTGGCCACCTGAGGTTCGACGCAGTCCACTTCCAGCTCGGCGGTGAAGCAGGATCCTTCACCCGGGTCGCTGTCCACATAGAGCTGACCACCCATGGCCTGCACCAGCTGGCGGGAGACGGCCAGACCTATGCCGGTGCCGGTGGCGTGCTTCTTGCCTTGCACCTGATAGTACATGGCAAAAATTTTCTCCTGCTGGGCGCGAGGTATGCCGACACCGGTATCCTCCACCTCGAAGTGCAATGCCAACTTGCCCGGCACATCGGCCGCGTGGGAGAGGCAACGTACCGTCACGCCGCCCTCATCGGTAAACTTGACCGCATTGCCCACCAGATTCCACAGTACCTGGCGCAGGCGGGTGCCATCGGCCATCACGAACTGCGGCATGTCGCCATCCCGATCGAAATGCAGATAAAGCCCCTTCTGCTCCGCCTGGATGCGCGACAGCGTCTCCAGCTCGTCCAGGAAGGCGGGCAGGTCGATGGGGGTCGGCGCTATCTCCAACCGGCGCCGGTCCAGCTTGTCCAGATCGATGATGTCATTGAAGATATTGCCCAGGGTCACGGCACTCAGGTGGATGGTCTTGAGCTGCTGATGCTGCCGGGGATCGAGGGGAGTATCCATCAGCATGCGACTGAGGCCCACTATGCCGTTGAGCGGCGTGCGCAGCTCATGGCTGATGGTGGAGATGAACGTGGTCTTGTCGCGGCTCGCCTTCTCCAGCTTGTCCTGATATTGCTTGCGCTCTGTAATGTCGCGGCCAAAGCCGAGCAGACCGAGCCGTTTGCCAAAGCGATCGAAGAAAGGCACCTTGCGCAGCTCGAAGTAGGCCTTGCGACCATCCGGGTATTCCAGCCACTGCTCATAGGTGAGCGGCTCGTTGCTGGTAAAGACCTGTTTGTCGGTCTCCACCACCTTGTTGGCAATCTCCTGCTTGTAGACATCGAACGGGGTCAGCCCGATGAGCTCGGCCTCCACCCGGCCGGTCAGCTCCTCCATGGCGCGATTGCAGCCGGAGAACTGCTCGTCTTCATTGCGGTAGTAGACCAGATCGGGGGAGCAGTCGATGAAGGAGCGCAGCAAGGCGGTACGCTCGCCCAGGTGCAACTGGGCTTTTTCGCGCTGGAACACCTCGTTCTCCAGATCCTCGATCGCTTGCTGGCGCAGTGTCTCGGCCCGGTTGGTTTCGGCAATCTGGGCGTTGAGGCGGCTGATGTTCTCCTGCAGCTGGCTGTTGAGTTCCAGATCCCGTTCGCGCATGTCTTGCAGCTTGCGCACCATGCGGGTCAGTCGCTGGCGGGAATCTTCCAGCTGATCCACGACGATGGAGAGAAAATAGACGGCCCAAGGGGTCACCAGCAGGCCGAAGAAAACGGAGCGCACCAGGTCGACTATGTCCACGGTGCCGCGCAGAAACAGGGTTACCCCCATCTGGATGGAGACGGCCAGCACTATGATGCCCGTCGCCAGGAACATGCTGAAGCGCACCAGACCCAGCTTGGTCATCAGATCGACGTAATATTGCGCCCAGGATTTTATTTGTTTCATCTTGTTGTTTTCTCCCCGATATTCGCCGAACAGAATACCAGCACGGCGCGCCGAACTCTTGTGCCGTCACGCTATTAATTATTGATTAACGCCATCTGCCAACTGGGATAGCATGCGTTGGTGGACTCAGTCAGCCGCAGTTCAGCTTGCTGTCCTATCATCCCGAGCCATTTCATCCAACAGCTTGTTATTTCAGGAGTCTTACCGATGCGCACTCTCACCCTGCTGAGTCTTGGCCTGCTGGCAGCCAATGCCGCACACGCCGATCTGGGGGAGATCCCCAAGCAGTCCGGCTGGTCCGGTTTCCTGCTCGGCGGGGTCAACGCCGTCAGCTACAAGTCCAACTTCTATGCAGGCGATGACAGCAACAGCCGCATCAATGACCTCGGCTCTCCCGACAGTGAAAGCGGTCTGACTCCCCTCATCAACGCCGACATCCGCTACACCTTTGCCGACACCCGTACCCAGGTGTTTCTCGGCAACCTGATCCAGGATGCGATCCGCTTCGACTTCACCCAGCAGCTGGGTCTGCGCCAAGAGATGGGCGACAAGGGAATCGTCGCCACCTCCCTGGTGTTCAACGCCATGCCGGTCGAGCTGTGGAGCGATCCCTTCGCCACCAATGTGGATCGCAGCTCCACCGATGTGAAATCAAAAGGAGTTCGCTTCACCTGGGACAAGATCTGGGGCAGCAACTTCCATGGCAGCCTCACCAGCCGGGAAGTGGATCTGGATGAAGAGCGCAGTGGGCAGCAGTATGACCTGACCCACGGCACCCACTATGCCTCCATGCTGGATCGCAACGGCAAGGTGCACGACATGGAGATCTCCTATCAGTGGCACTTTGGCGGCAACCAGCTGCTGGAGCCCGCGATCCTGTACAAGCAAGCCAGGCTTGATGGCAGCGCCGAGAGCTTCAAGAACACGGGTCTGCAGCTGACCTACGCCAAGCGTGGTCCCCAGTGGTCCATCGTCAGCAACGTCTATGCTGGCAAGCGCAACTATGACGAGGCGAATCCCATCTTCGGACAGAGTGCCGATGCAAACGAGTTTGCCATCAACGGTACCTTCTTCTGGCACAGTCTGTTCGGCGTCAAGGATCTCGCCGCCACCTTTACCGCGGCCTACTCCACCGCCAACTCCGACATCAGCTTCTACGACAGTCAGGCCACTCGCGTCAGCACCGGCCTGCTCTACAACTTCTAAACCGGTCCATCCCAGCAACAACAAGGCCACCCCATGGGGTGGCCTTGGCATTTGTGCACTGGGCTGACGTCAGATACCGAGCGAATCGAGCAGATCGTCGTGCTCATTGGCCACCTTGGCGGCAACCGGCGTTGGCTTGGATGCCGCCAGCTTGGTCTGGGCGATCAGCGCATCCGGATCCAGCTCCTCTTCATCCATGCCATCACTGTGAATGCGGATGAACTCTGTCCTGTCCATCGCCAGCTCCAGATAGAAGATGTTGTTGCGGGAAGTGAAGAAGGTAACCCGGCGCGCTTCCGGATTGTCGAGGTTGGTGTCAACGCTCAGCATCACCTGCTTGTTCAGCGCCAGCATTTTCGGCTGGTTCTGGGTAATGTGAGTCTGCAGATCACGGCCCACCTTGACGGTGAAACTGCCGACGATCTGGTTCATCAACTCGCCCATGACGTTGCTCACCTCGTCCGAAGTGTGGGAGATGGCGAGATCTTCCTTGGAGAGGCCCATGCTGAGCATGTAGCTCTCGTACAGCTCCATGGCCGCAGAGGCGGAGAAGTTGATCACGACCAGGCCGGAGAAACCACCGTCGAACAGCACGAAACAGCCGATATCCGGCTTGAGGCAGGTCTTGCTGATGCGCTGCACCATGCCGGAGAAACGTACCTGACTCTGGGTCGCCGCACTCAATACCCCCGTGACCGAATGGCACAGACTCAGCAACACATCCTCTGTGGTCAATACGGCGTCGTTGTCGGCTCTTGTCACTATCATGGGACCTTCCTGAACATCGAAAATGGGCTTATCTATACCATAACTCTAACAGATAGCGCGGCTTGAGCTCTGAAATAGCGAGCCGCCTCTCACTTGACTCAATTATCAACGCAAAGCGGGATGAAACCGGCCAGATGGGCAAGCCGGGCACGCCAGCTATCGGCTTGGGTCCGCAAGGCCTGCGGGTCATATGACAAAGCGGGGTGAGCCCCCCAGATGGGGCCGGGCCAGGCTTTGTCCGTGGTGAAGCGGGCGACATGGTGCAGATGCAGTTGCGGCACCAGATTGCCCAGCGCCCCGATGTTGATTTTGTCCGGGCTGAGGGCCTGTTCCATCAGGGTGGCGACGGCGCAGGACTCCTGCATCAGCTGTTGCTGCTGAGCGGGCGCCAGATGGTGGATCTCGCGCAAGTTGTCTACCCGTGGCACCAGGATGAGCCAGGGATACTGGCTGTCTTTGGCGAGCAGGACACGGCAAAGCGGCAGATCCCCGAGCAGCTGGGTATCCGCCTGCAGGCGAGTGTGCAATTCAAACATGAAGACCTCGTTGGATAAGGTGGGCGCAATGCACGATGAGAGCCCCCACGTTACTGCAACGGGCTGCAAACTTAAAGTCGCGGCACGGCCCAGCCGACGAAGCGCTTGCGAAGCTCCGGGTCCGCCTGCAAGAAAAGTTGCTGCAACCGCCCCTCCAGCTCGCTGGTTGCCACAGCAGGCACAGCCTTGCCCGCTGCCACTGTGGTTGCCGCTCCGGCCATCGTCAACGCTGCCTTGCCACCGCTGCGGTTGTACTCCTCGAGCCGGGCTCGCCAGTCCATACCGATCAGCATGCCGCTGGTCATCAGTGCATCCTGCTGAGTGGCGAGCGCCTGACCACTGGCCTGCAGCGTCACAACTGGCGCCTTGGCATAGGCCACCATCGCCTGCTCATCGGCTGGCTGTTGGGCCACCAGTGTCAAGCGCTGGTTGCTGGCCTGATAGCGCACCACCTGGGGTTCGGATCGCACCTGCCGATCGTTCTCGCTGCTATTGCGACTCGGGACCCCCCCCTCATACCGCACCAGCAACTGCTGCTCTCCATCCGCCAGGGTGGCGTGCTGCTCATCTTGCAGCTTGCCCGCACTGACCGCCAGGATCTGGAAATCCGGTGGGACCACCACCTCGACGGCGGCCTGCGCCGTACTCATGCCCAGCGCCGACCAAAGCAGTGTCAAACCACTCCACTTCTGATAACTCTTCATGCTCGCTCATCTTCCTGATCGCTACGATGGGCGCAGGGTAGCAGCCGAAGATGACAGAAAAATAACGCCGGTCAGAGCAAGTAGCAGGGCCGCTCGGCAAACCACTGGGCCAGCACCTGCTTGAACAGCCGGATCTTGCGTGGCACCCGCCGCTGCTGGGCGTGCAGCACATGGAGCTGATGCAGACCGCTCTGCCACCCGTCGAGCACGGTCACCAGCTCTCCCGCGGCCAGCGCGGGCTCCACCAGCATCAGAGGGCACTTGGCATAGCCCATGCCGGCGCGGGCCAGTTGCAGTACGGTACTGTAGTGATTGGCCCGCACCTTGCCTTGCACCAGAATGTGGGCCTCTTCCTCTCCTCTGCGAAAGTGCCACTGCTCCCAGGCGGGGTTACTCCCCTGCAACAGGCAGGGGCGGCTACTCAGCTCATAGGGGGTGGCAGGAATCCCTTCCCGCACCAGCAGAGCGGGGCTTGCCACCACCACGTCCTTGAGCTGACCGAGTGGCAACGCCACCAGGTTGTCGGGGATGCTGCTCATGGCACGCAGGGCTATGTCGTTCTCCCCTTGGCTCATGTCGACCATGACATTGGTGAAGTTGAGTTCGACCTCGACACCCGGGCAGAGCACTGCAAAATGGCCAAGCAGCTCGCTCACCATGCGATCCCCTGTGCTGACCGCACAGGTAAAGCGCAAGCGGCCAGCATCCTCCTCGGTCAGTGCCTGGATATCCTCTTCCGCCTGCCGGACTAGCGCGAAAATCTGCCCCGTCTGCAAATAGAGGGTCTTGCCCGCCTCGGTGAGGCTGAGCCGGCGGGTAGTGCGCTGCAACAACTGGGCATTGAGAGCGGCTTCCAGGGCGCTGACATGGCGGCTCAGCATCCCCTTGCTCACCCCCAGCACATCGGCAGCGGCAGAGAAGCTGCCTCGCTGCACCACCTCGTAAAAGCTGGCCAGATGGGCGATATCCATCATTAGCTCCAATATGGAAACAATGAGTTTATTTTACGCGCTTTTTCCCCCGTTTCATCGCGCTAGAATCGACTTATCCCAACCAGGAGTGAAACAGATGAAGATTGTGATTGTGGGTGCCTCCGGCACCGTCGGCTCTGCGGTCAGTGAACTGCTTGCCAAGGACCATCAGGTGATCCGTGTCGGTCACAGTCGCGGCGATGCCACTGTTGATATGCGTGACCCCGCCTCCATCAAGGCGCTGTTTGCCCAGGTGGGCCAGTTCGATGCGCTGGTCGTCGCCAGCGGCAGCGTGGCCTTCAACGGCCTGACCGAGATGACCGACGAGCAGTGGCAAGTGGGGCTCCAGAGCAAGCTGATGGGCCAGATCAACCTGACCCGCGCCGCCATTCCCTATCTGAATGACAAGGGCTCCATCACCCTGATCAGCGGCATTCTGAGCGAGGAACCCATCAACTGGGGAGTCAGTGCGACCACCATCAATGGCGCTATCGAGCACTTTGTGAAGGCCGCCGCCTGCGAGCTGCCAAAGGGCTTGCGCATCAATGTGGTGAGCCCGACCGTGCTGACCGAGTCGATGGACAAATACGCCGATTTCTTCCCGGGCTTCGTGCCGGTGCCCGCCGCCAAAGTGGCACTGGCCTACCAGAAATCCGTGCTGGGCGTGCAGACCGGGCAGGTGTTCAAGGTCAACGGCTGATAGCCGCCGCCCTCTTGCCGCCAGACCAGCAATAAAAACGGGCCCCGCACTGGGGCCCGTCTGTTGGTCGGCGTGTGCCTTTTACCACCGGCAAACGTTTGTTTTTCGATGACAAAAAAAGGCGGCAACCCTTAGTCGATCAGACCGTACTGATCCCGCAGCACCTCGATGATCTCCTGCTTCGGATTGGCGGAGCGCACCAGCGGGTGACCGATGATCTTCTCGGCGATCCCGACGTAGGTGTTGGAGATATCCATCATCACCTCGGTCGGCAGCTTGTTGCCTTTGGCCAGGGCGAAACGTTCAGGCATGCGGTTCTTGTTGAGCAGTATGTCCGGATCCGGGAAGTGGTTGAGCAGCCACTGACGGAAACCCTCTTTGGACTTCTCGACGATCTGGCCATCGCGCAGGGCGGCGCCATCCCAGATGCGGGAGCTGTCGGGGGTGCCCACTTCATCCATATAGATGAGCTTCTCGTTGCCGGCCGCATCCTGCACATAGCCAAACTCGAACTTGGTGTCGACGAAGATCTGATCCAGCGAGGCCAGCGCATCGCTGATGACGTTGAAGCCCTCTTTGAGCAGCACTTCGTAGCGATCGATGTCAGCCGGTTTGCTGAAGTTGAAGCCTTGGTAGTGGCGTTCGATATCCGCACGGGAGACGTTGACGTCATCGGCTTCCGGCACACCATCCAGCCCGGTCAGCACACCCTTGGTGGAGGGGGTGATAAGGATCTCCGGCAACTTCTGATCCTTTTTGAGCCCTTCTGGCAGAGTAATACCGCAGAACTCACGCTCGCCATCCTTGTAGGCACGCCACATGGAACCAGTGATGTACTGGCGGGCGATCGCTTCGATCATCACGGGGCGGGCTTTTTGCACGATCCAGACGAAGGGGTGCGGAATATCCAGGATGTGGCTGTCGGCCAGTCCCTTCTCCTTGAACAGCTTGAACCAGTGGCTGGAGATGGCGTTGAGCGCAGCTCCTTTGCCCGGTACGCCATTCAGCCCGTCGACACCTTGCCAGATGCAGTCGAAGGCCGAGATGCGGTCGCTGATCACCATAAGGGCGAGCGGCGCATCGGCAGGCACATCATAGCCTTTCTCTTTTATGAGCCGGGCACTGTCTTCGGGGGTCAACCAGTAGACGCTGCGCACTTTGCCGGAATGGACAGGTTTATCGGTACGGATCGGCAAATCGTCATTCACCGCCAATACTTGATCTGCAAGACTCATGGCTAATAACACTTCCTGTTTGTGGGAGGAATAAAACAGGGGCACCAGGCCCCTGTTTCTGGGGGGTTAACATATCAAGCGCATCAGACCCTGTATTTACAGGGGGATTAACCTAACAAAACAGGGGCACTAGGCCCCTGTTTCTATTCTGTTTTTGCTGCCTGGTCAGCCAAGCCCTTGGCAAAGGCCTCGGACAGGCTGATGTACATCTGGGAGATGACGCCGGACGCCACTGGCTTCTTGTCCTTGTCGAACAGGGTAATGGAGGTCTTGCCCCCCGCCATCTCGCCCAATTGGAAGCGATACTTCTCCTCTTCCAGCTTGAACGGCTCGCCACCCTTGGCTTTCCAGAAATCGCTGCCCGGTTCGTCGTATTCGACGTCGATCCAGCCCAGGGACTGCTGGGTATCCTTGATGGTGAAACCATAGGCCGGCAGCACCTGATTGAGGCGACGCCAGACCAGATCAAAGGAACCGTCTGCAATCCAGGCACTCAGCTCGTTGTTGTCCAGACCCAGCTGCAAGCCCATGCCATCGTTGGCCTTGTGCTGCTCGCGGGACTTGAGCTGCTTGTCGTAATAGAGGGAAAACTGGTTCAAGGCGCGGGTCGCGTAGCGCTGGGCATCGGCTGGCGTCAACACATTGGTGGTCTCGCCATCAATGGTCTCTTCGTGATCCAGCACCCGCACCGACATGTTGACGGCATGACGCTGGGCATCGTTGCGCACTGTGAACTGGTAACGCTGGCGGATGTTGAAATCATCATCCTCTTCACTCCAGCCATCGAGGGCCTTGGTGTTGTCAAACCAGCCGGTCTGCAAGACGCCAGCCTGCTGATCCAGCTTCTCTGTGGTCACCTTGTACTGGGCCAGGAAGTTCATCAGGAAGGCCCAGGTATCGCGCTCCACACTCTGATTGGTACTCAGGGCATAGAAGGCCACTGTGGGTTCGCTGGCATTGGGAACGACCTGACTGCCCGGTACCACTGTCAGCAGCTGGGCTGGCGGACGCACGTCAATCTTGGCGCCAAGAGCACCGTCACGGCTGCTCTCTGGCAACGCCGGGATGTCGAAATTGCTGTTAAAGGCGGGGGTACTCAACCCGGACGGCACCAGAAACGCACGACCTTCAAGGCGGGCATCCTCGTACTCGAAACCACGGTTGGCCATCTTGCGATCCTGGGGTGAACTACAGGCTGCCAACACGGCAACGGTCGCTACACTCAGCACCAGGCGCACTGCATTTCCCTTTCCATTTGCTTTAAACACTCGCCATCAACTCCGCAGTCGTCAGTGCTCGCGTCATCGCTTGTTCGCCCTCAGGGGTGAGGTCGGTGAGCGGCAGACGCAAGGTCGCCGTCGCAATCAATCCCAGTCGGGCGCAGGCCCACTTCACCGGGATGGGACTCGGTTCGCAGAACAGAGTCTGATGCAACGGCATCAATCGATTGTTGATGTCATGCGCCTGCCCGGCATCACCGGCCAGCGCAGCACGACACATGTCGGCCATCTGGGCCGCTGCAATATTAGTGGTGACCGAAATGACTCCGTCTCCCCCTTGCAGCATAAAATCACATCCACTGGCATCATCGCCACTATAAAGCGCGAATTCCTCTCCGCACAGCTCACGCAGCAGCGGAGTACGGCTCAGATCCCCGGTGGCCTCTTTCAGACCTATGATGCCGGGTACCCTGGCTAACCGGGCTACCGTCTCCGGTTTGAGATCGCAACAGGTGCGACCGGGCACATTATAAAGAATTTGGGGCAGACCACTAGCCTCGGCGATCGCACAATAGTGACGATAGAGGCCTTCTTGGGTGGGTTTGTTGTAATAAGGGGTAACCGAGAGACCCGCCACCACGCCCGTTTCGGCGAATCGTTTGGCAAGGGCGATGGCATGAGCGGTATTGTTGGATCCGCAACCGGCGATAATGGGAATGCGTCCGGCGGCCAGTTCCACGGTTTTTTCCACGACGGCGATGTGCTCCTGCTCGCTCAGGGTCACCGATTCCCCTGTGGTGCCGACCGCAACGATGGCGGCTGTGCCCGCGCTGACATGATAATCGACCAAGGTGGCCAGACTGGCCCAGTCGACTTCACCTGAAGCCAGCATGGGGGTAACGAGCGCAACAAGACTACCGCGTAACATGGATATTTCTCCCGATTTTCAGGGGCGTTATGGTAAAGCTGCCCCCTTGGAAAAACAAGGGAGGCAGGGGGCAAGCCATGATACCATCCGGCACAAAACCCTGTGCGCGAGCGCAACAGCATGCGCCAAATCGTGGTCGTGAGCACCACAGGCAGGGCTCGCCGCAACAACATTCTCAACAAGGTTGTCATGTCAGAGTGCAGAGAGTCGCCAGAGCGCTCCCGCTCTACTCACATTCACAACCAGCTAATGGACGAGAGAAGATTTATGACTCACTACCTGGTCGTAACGGCCATAGGCACGGACAGGCATGGCATCGTCAATGAAGTCACTCGCCACGTCAGTGGGTGTGGCTGCAACATTGTCGATAGCCGTCTTGGTATCTTCGGTAATGAATTCACCTTCATCATGCTGCTGTCCGGTGACTGGAACAGCCTGATGCAACTAGAGATAAGCCTGCCCCTGCGCAGCCAGGAGTGGGAGCTCATCACCATGATGAAGCGCACCGAGCGTCACCATTCGCTGCAATACGACATCAGCGCCAACGCCGAGATCCTGATCCGGGATCAGCCTGGCATCGTAAGCCAGTGCACCCAGTTCTTCAGCGACCACGGCTGGGACATCCAGGCCATGCAGACCATGACGCTGGAGCAACAGCCCTACAACCTGCTCAAGGCAAGCTTCCAGCTCAATCTGGCCAAGCAGGGAGAAGCAGCCGGTTCGGATACGGCCTTCGCCGGATTCTGTCGTGAACTGGGCGCCGAATCGTTCGAATTCATCGTCAACAACAAACACGCCTGACGACCAACCCCAAGGAGAATCCATGCAACCTTTATCCGCTGGCACCCTGGCCCCCGACTTTTCCCTGTCAGATCAGGATGGCAATCCGGTTCGTCTATCCGACCTGCGCGGCAAGAAAGTGCTCATTTATTTCTATCCCAAGGCGATGACCCCTGGCTGCACGACCCAGGCCTGCGGTCTGCGTGACGTCAATAGCGAGCTGGCCGCTCTCAACGTGGTGGTGCTCGGCATCAGCCCGGATCCGGCAAAGCGCCTGAAGAAGTTCGAGGAGCGCGACAGCCTCAACTTCCGCCTGCTGGCCGATGAAGATCACGCCGTCGCCGATGCTTTTGGCGTCTGGGGCCCGAAGAAGTTCATGGGCAAGGAGTATGACGGCATTCACCGTCTGAGCTTCCTCATCGATGAAGAGGGCAAGGTCGTCCACCGCTTCGACAAGTTCAAGACCAGCGACCACCATCAGGTGGTGCTCGACCTCATCAAGGGTTGAGCCCAAAGACATATAAAACGCACCATGCAAAAAGGGCCTGCAACTGCAGACCCTTCGCTTGTCTCGCTCGCCGGGCTCACAGTGTGATGATGGCATCACCTGATGAGTCAAGGCCGGGTCGCCATCTTGGCGGCCCCGTTTTCGTTGCCCCGTCTGCCAGGACCTGTGGCCACAGCGACGGAGTCATGTTTGTGATGGTCTGGCATGCACCTGTGTCGGGTGCCTTGGTGGCAAGTCATCCGGCACAAGCCAGATGACTCCTTTATTGTTACCAGCTCGCGCCGCCATGCAAGCACGCAACCGCTGCTTTTAATTAACCAGAAACCGCTCCGTTTTGATTTCCCGATCCGGCTTTCTCACCAACCTCCCCTGCCAGATCAAAAAATTCATCTGAGATATGGGTTAACGTGACCCCAGTTTCATTTTCCAGTGAGAAAAGCCCATGAACATGAGCCACACCGAACGCCTGATCCTGAGCAACCAGTACGAGATCCTGGCCAAACTCAATCCGGAGAAAGCGGCGTCTTACCAGCGGGCCAGCACCATCATAGCGCGCGGCTACTGCCTGCAGATCCTCGAACTGGAGAAGAGCTTCGGTCATCTGGATCTGGCCACCTGTCAGGAGGTGATCGACACCCTGGAACTGCACCATGCGCTGGCCATCTCCTGGGGCAATCTTGATGGAGCCGATCAGAGTGAAATCACCGCCAGCCGGCTGGAATTCAACGGCTACAGCCGCAGCCAGGAGCGGGAGCTGGCCGACTACGTCTGCTTCCTGCTGGAAGTGGACAAGCGTTTCCCCGAGCTCAAGTGCCCATGTGACGAGCTTTCGAGCGACATTGCCATGCGCGACAAGTACCAGCGCATGCTGACCGTATGGCGCCAGTGCCCCCGTCAATACAAGCTCTCCATCCAGGAGATCCGCAAAGTATTGGCAGCCTGATCGACATGGATGGAAAAGGCGCCTCTGGGCGCCTTTGTCTGATTGGAAAACCTTGTTCGCCTATTCGTAGAGAAAAGATTTGTCCAGCTGCTTGAAGGCGGCATTGAGGGTATCGGCCAGCTCTTCGTAACGGGGCTGGGCCACCAGTTGGCGATGACTGCCCTGCTCGTTCATCTTGCCGTTGATCTCGCGATACCAGCTGGCAAGGGAGGGAGGCAAACGGGTATCGGCACGCTGACCGAGCCAGTAGTAACCTTGCAGCGGCAGACTGAGCAGAAACAGCACTGAGGTCATGACGGAAGGCCAGTAGTGCAGCTCACCGAGCTGGAACTGCAGCATGACGCTGAGCACCGCCAGCGCCGGAATGATCTTGAGGGCGAATTCGGTGGCCCTGATCACCCGATTCTCCGGAAACATGGAATTAAGCTCGGGACGGCGGGGCCAAAGGGTCATATAATGACGGCCTTGCTGTAACTTAGTTCCAAAAATGTTCATGCTCATGCTACCTCCGAGCTTTTTTTGAACGTATTAACGGCAAAACCTCGACTATATTTGATGCGCAATAACAAAGGTTGAGGATGACTTTGTTATTTTTCAACAATCGAGTTATCCTTTGTACGCCCAATTTTTGCACCAACGGCCTGCCGTTGAGCTGTCAGGGACGTCTGGATTTCGGGTCTTGTATCACTATACAAGGGGCAAGCAACAGATTGCCAACCCTCATAAGGATAAGTTGAAAATTTTTGGACGCAACGCGTCCAACGCATCCTCCTACACAACCCAATCTGCGATAGGATTTATTCATGAGTAAGCTGGTTCTTGTACTTAACTGTGGCAGCTCGTCCCTGAAGTTTGCTGTCATTGACGCAACCACCGGTGATGACCTGTTGTCCGGCCTGGCCGAGTGTTTCAACCTCGACGACGCCCGCATCAAGTGGAAACTGAATGGCGAGAAAGGCAGTGCCGATCTGGGCGCTGGTGCCGCTCACCAGGAAGCGCTGGACTACATCGTCAACAAGATCCTGCCGCTCAATCCGGAACTGTCCCAGAATCTGATCGCCATTGGTCACCGTGTTGTTCACGGTGGTGAGCGCTTCACCTCCTCCGTTGTGATCTGTGATGACGTCATCGCCGGCATCGAAGCCGCCGTACCTTATGCACCGCTGCATAACCCGGCTCACCTGATCGGTATCCGTGAAGCACGTCGTATCTTCCCGGCTCTGGCCGACAAGAACGTGGCCGTGTTCGACACCGCCTTCCACCAGACCATGCCGGAAGAAGCCTTCCTGTACGCCCTGCCGTACAAACTCTACAAAGAGAACGGCATCCGTCGCTACGGCGCCCACGGCACCAGCCACTACTACATCAGCCTGGAAGCCGCCAAGCAGCTGAACAAGCCGGTTTCCGAGCTGAATATCATCAACTGCCACCTGGGCAACGGCGGTTCCGTCTGCGCCATCAAGAACGGCAAATCCGTTGATACCTCCATGGGTCTGACCCCGCTGGAAGGCCTGGTCATGGGTACCCGCTCCGGCGATCTGGATCCGGCCATCATCTTCTTCCTGCACGACAAGCTGGGCATGAGCGTGGCGGATATCAACACCATGCTGACCAAAGAGTCCGGCCTGCAGGGTCTGACCGAAGTGACTTCCGACTGCCGTTTCGTTGAAGACAACTACGACAGCAAAGAAGAAGCCAAGCGTGCCATGGATGTTTACTGCTATCGCCTGGCCAAGTACATCGGCGCCTACGCCGCCGCCATGGACGGTCGTCTGGATGCCGTGGTCTTCACCGGTGGTATCGGTGAAAACTCAGCTCCGATCCGTGAAATCACCCTGAACAAGCTGGGTCTGCTGGGCTTCAACGTCGATCACGACGCCAACCTGGCTGCCCGCTTCGGCAAGGGTGGTGAGATCACCAAGGCTGGTTCCACCAAGGCCCTGGTTATCCCGACCAACGAGGAGTGGGTCATTGCCCACGACGCGCTGGAACTGGTCGGCGCATAAATTCGCTGTAGAGCAAGGCCGCCCCAGGGCGGCCTTTTCCTGATCCCAAAAAATGAACAAGGGGTATTAAGTGGCACGCACTATTATGCTTATCCCGGTCGGCACTGGTGTCGGCGTAACTTCCGTGAGTCTTGGTGTTGTCCGCGCCATGGAACGTCACGGTGTCAATGTCAGCTTCTTCAAACCGGTCGCTCAGCCGCGTCCGGGTGAAACCGGTACCGAGCGTTCCACCGCCGTGATCCGCGCTGCTGCCAACATCAACCCGCCCGAGCCATTCGCCCTCTCCTACGCCGAGAACATGATCACCTCCAGCAACACCGACATCCTGCTGGAAGAGATAGTGGCTCGCTTTGAAGAGCACGTGAAGGCCAGCGGTGCCGAAGTGCTGGTCATCGAAGGCATGGTACCGACCGACAAGCAGCCGTTTGCCAATAAGCTGAACTATGACGTCGCCAAGGCGCTGGATGCCGACATGGTGTTCGTGACCCATCCGGGCAACGACTCCAGCCAGAAGCTCAAAGAGCGCATCGAGCTGGCCTGCTCCAACTTCGGTGGCGTCAACAACCCCCGTATCGTGGGTTGCGTCATCAACAAGGTAGGTGCTCCGGTTGACGAGCACGGCGTGACCCGCCCCGACCTGACCGAGATGTTCGAGGCGCACCACCACGCTTCTGAAGCGGCCCACAATCTGGAAGTGCTGCAAGTGTTCGGCAAGAGCCCGCTGCGCATCCTGGGTTGCATCCCCTGGAATACCCAGCTGATCGCCCCGCGCGCCAAGGATCTCGCCAAACATCTGGCCGCCAAGATCCTGCACAAGGGTGAGCTGGACAGCCGTCGCCTGCAAACCGTGACCTTCTGTGCCCGCTCCATCCACAACATGGTTGAGCACTTCCGTCCGGGCAGCCTGCTGGTGACCTCCGGCGACCGTTCCGACGTCATCGTCTCCGCCTGCCTCTCCGCCATGAACGGCGTCAAGCTGGGCGCACTGCTGCTGACCGGCAACTATCATCCCGAGCCGCAAGTGATGGCCCTGTGCCAACAGGCCATGGCCACCGGCCTGCCGATCATGATCACTGGCACCAACACCTGGCAGACCGCCGTCAGCCTGCAAAACTTCAACGTCGACATTCCGGAAGATGACCGCGAGCGTATCGAGCTGGTGCAGGACTATGTGGCTGGCCACATCGACAAGCACTGGATCGAGTCTCTCTCAGCCAAGTCTACCCGTTCCCGTCGTCTGAGCCCGCCGGCGTTCCGTTATCAGCTGACCGAGCTGGCCCGTCAGGCCAACAAGCGTGTCGTGCTGCCGGAAGGCGAAGAGCCGCGTACCATCAAGGCAGCTTCCATCTGTGCCGAGCGTGGCATCGCCCGTCCTGTGCTGCTGGGTAACCCGGAAGAGATCCGTCGCGTTGCAGAGCAGCAGGGTGTGGTGCTGACCGACCGTGTCGAGATCATCGACCCGCTGGAAGTGCGCGAGCGCTATGTGCCGCGTCTGGTCGAACTGCGCAAGAACAAGGGCATGACCGAAGTGGTTGCCCGCGAACAGCTGGAAGACAACGTGGTGCTGGGCACCATGATGCTGGAGCGTGGCGAAGTAGACGGTCTGGTATCCGGCGCGGTACACACCACCGCCAACACCATCCGTCCGCCGATGCAGATCATCAAGACTGCCCCGGGCTCTTCCCTGATCTCCTCCATCTTCTTCATGCTGCTGCCTGATCAGGTGCTGGTGTACGGTGACTGCGCCATCAACCCGGATCCGACTGCCGAGCAACTGGCCGAGATTGCCATCCAGTCCGCCGACTCCGCTGCCGCCTTCGGCATCGAGCCGCGCGTCGCCATGATCTCCTACTCTACCGGTACCTCTGGCGCCGGTGCCGATGTAGAGAAAGTGCGTGAAGCGACCGAGTTGGCCAAGGCCAAGCGTCCCGACCTCATCATCGACGGTCCGCTGCAATACGATGCGGCCATCATGGAGAACGTGGCCAAGTCCAAGGCCCCTAACTCACCGGTTGCAGGTAAAGCCACAGTGTTCGTCTTCCCGGATCTGAACACAGGCAACACCACCTACAAGGCGGTACAGCGCTCCGCTGATCTGGTCTCCATCGGCCCCATGCTGCAAGGCATGCGCAAGCCGGTCAACGACCTGTCCCGTGGCGCCCTGGTTGACGACATCGTCTACACCATCGCCCTGACCGGTATCCAGGCAGCTCAGGCCGAGTAATCGACCTTCAGCCAACCCTGTGAAAAACCCGCCGAGAGGCGGGTTTTTTTATAGTGGGCGGGCGACATGTTGATCCGCAAGATCAAATCAGGATCCTGACCGGATCACTATGCCTCTCTCCATGGCTTGTCTGGCAAGGCTGGCAGGATAAGCAAACACTCACACCCGCCACAGGGGATTGCACAATTGCACCCCAGCAGAGATCAGATCCAAATACCCCTTTAAGATCAGCTCACTAACACTAGACACACCGCTAATCTACAGAGTTTTCCACAGCTTTTGTGGATAGTTTACTGATCATTTGAAAGAAAATGACAGACTCGCACTTCCCCCTGGCTCAGCTTGCGCCCGTGAAAAAGGGCTCCGAAGAGCCCCTTTGGGATAACCAATCCACCTGCCGAACAATCAGGGGCGCAGTGCCTTGTCCGCCCGGGAGATACCGCATACCCCGGAACGCACCACTTCGATGATCTCGTTGGTCTGGGCTGCGGTCTTGATGAAGGCGTCCAGCTTCTCGCTGGTGCCCACCAGCTGCACAGTGTACTGCTCCGGGGTCACGTCGACGATCTGGCCACGGAAGATGTCCGCCAGCCGTTTCAGCTCGTCGCGAGCACCACCGGCAGCGCGCGCCTTGACCAGCGCAATCTCCCGCTCGATATGCTCCCCTTCGCTCAGGTCACACACCTTGAGCACGTCCACCAGCTTGTGCAGTTGCTTCTGGATCTGCTCCAGCACCCGCTCGTCACCCATGGTGACTATGGTCATGCGCGACAGGGTGGGATCCTCGGTCGGCGCGACCGTCAGGGTCTCGATGTTGTAGCCGCGCTGGGAGAAGAGGCCCACCACGCGGCTCAGGGCGCCGGATTCGTTCTCCAGCAGAACGGAAATTATATGTCTCATCAGGTTCTCTCCGTCTTGCTCAGCCACATCTCATCCATGGCGCCAAACTTGATCTGCATCGGATAGACGTGCTCATCCGGGTCGACCGAGATATCCATGAACACCAGCCGATCCTTGATGGCGAAGGCCTTCTCCATGGCGCTCTCCAGCTCCGCCGGATCGCTCACCGCGATACCGACGTGGCCGTAGGCTTCCGCCAGCTTGACGAAGTCGGGCAGGGATTCCATGTAGGAGTGGCTGTGACGACCGCCGTAGAACATCTTCTGCCACTGCTTGACCATGCCAAGGGCGCGGTTGTTGATGGAGATGATCTTGATGGGCACACCGTACTGCAAACAGGTGGAGAGCTCCTGAATGTTCATCTGCACCGAACCGTCACCGGTCACGCAGCAGACCACAGCTCCAGGATTGGCAAACTGGGCGCCCATGGCGGCCGGAATACCAAAACCCATGGTGCCGAGGCCTCCGGAGTTTATCCACTGGCGCGGCTTGGCAAAGGGGTAGTAGAGGGCGGCGAACATCTGGTGCTGGCCCACATCGGAGGCAACGAATGCCTCCCCCTTGGTCACCTTGTACAGGGTCTCGATCACCTGCTGGGGTTTGATCAGGGTGGGGTGGGTCTCATAGGCCAGGCAGTTGCGGGAGCGCCACTGGGCGATCTGGCTCCACCAGTCCGCCAGCGCCTGCTTGTCGTTGTCGAAGCCACACTCGCGGATCACTTCCAGCATCTGCTCCAGCACGGTTTCCACCGAGCCGACGATGGGCACATGGGCCTGTACCGTCTTGGAGATGGAAGTGGGATCGATATCGATGTGCACTATGGTGGCGTTGGGACAGAACTTGGCCACGTTGTTGGTGACGCGATCATCGAAGCGGGCACCCACGGCAAAAATCAGATCCGCATTGTGCATTGTCTTGTTCGCTTCGAAGGTGCCGTGCATCCCCAGCATGCCGATGAATTGCGGATGGATGCCGGAGAAGGCCCCCAACCCCATCAGGGTGGTGGTTACCGGCAGGTTCAGCAACTCGGCCAGCTTGGTCACCAGATGATCCGCACTGGCATTGATGGCGCCGCCACCCACGTACATGACGGGGCGCTGCGCCTCCACCAGCAACTTGGCGGCCCGCTTGATCTGGCCCTTGTGTCCGGCCTTGGTCGGATTGTAGGAGCGCAGAGAGACGGACTCGGGATACTGATAGGGAAATTTCTCTTTCGGGTTCTGCACGTCTTTGGGCAGATCCACCACCACAGGCCCCGGGCGGCCGCTGGCGGCAATGTAGTAGGCCTTCTTGATGGCATCGGGAATGTCGCTGGCTTTCTTGCACAGGAAGCTGTGCTTCACCACAGGACGGGAGATGCCGATCATGTCGGTCTCCTGGAATGCATCCTCCCCGATCATGCTGGTCGGTACCTGACCGGACAGGATCACCAGGGGGATGGAGTCCATATAGGCGGTCGCGATCCCCGTGATGCAGTTGGTCGCGCCAGGACCCGAGGTCACCAGCACAGTGCCCACCTTGCCGGTGGAACGGGCGTAACCGTCCGCCATATGCACCGCGGCTTGCTCGTGCCGCACCAGGACATGCTCCATCTTGCCGTTTTCAAAGAGAGCGTCATAGATGTCGAGCACTGAGCCACCAGGGTAGCCGAAAACGTGCTCAACTCCCTGATCTTCCAGCGCTCTAACCACCATCTGGGCGCCTGATAACATCTCCATGATAAAGCCCTCCAGGCTTTGCTCCGTTAAGCGAAAGCTATCGACAGTCCGCTGCTTCCCGGCAGCGCCGGCCCCGTGTCTTGTTGTTGTCTGAATACGGGCCTGGCGAGTTCGGTGCCGTCGATAGTAGAAAAATAGGTTTTTTCCATCATTCACCCGAAAAGCGGGTGAAAATCCAACTTAACCCGCTTGCGAACGCTTGTCCACGGCTTTGTCTGACCAGAACAGTCATAAATTTCAAACAGCTATTAACATTCAGTGACTTGGTGAAAACGGTGGGAACAAAGCGGGGAAGATGGGGGACTGGCTAGCGGATCATGCTGTCACTATGAGAAAAACAAGAAAAAAATAGCCCACTCGTCGGGGTGGGCCGTCGAGCAGAGCACAGACTTACTGTTCGTCTTCCGGCTCCGCCAGCCAGATCTGTTGATCCGGATCCGTCTCTTCACAGACCGAGATGCTGACCCCCATGTCCAGCAGCTCGTGCAGTGTCAGATTGTCTGCCAGTGTCATGGTATCACCGTTTTCATTGGTAAAGCGCATTGTGTCCGTCCTCTCCTTGGTGGGATCCCTTTCAGTCTAGTCAAAGGCGCTCACTTGCGATAACCAGGTGCTGTTTAATGCGCAGCCCCCTTCCAGTTCACTCAAACGATCACATACCTCTTCCGGAAACAGGGTGCGAGCCCACAGTCGGCGCGAGAGCTGTGCCACGCTCTCCTCTGCCCCATTCGCAAGCCAGCTCGCCAGCGCGCCCGCCACATCAGGGTAGAGGATCTGGCCCGGAGCCGACGCATCCAGCCAGGCCCGCACCGCATTGGCATCCAGTCCATCCATCAAGTGGGCCAACCCCATCAGCTCCAGCGTCTTGCTGTTGGTCAGTTGCTCGAACTGTCCTCCCAGCGGCTTGACCAGCAGCTTCTTGCCAAGGGAAAGCGCCTCCGACGCCAGCTCAAATCCCCCGTTGGTAATGACACCCCGGCAACCTGCCAGCACCTGCTTGAATCCTTCCCGCGCCTGCGGCTCGAAACGTATGTTGCGCCACTGACTGGCGCTGCGAATGGCCGGGTGAAAGCAGACGAAACGCTGTTGATTGAAGCGCGACAAGAGAGCGGCGATGGCTTCAGTCTGTTCAAACGGCAGATAGACCAGGATCTGCTGATTGTCGGGCAGTGCAACGATGGGATCTATGATGGGGGGCAGCAGTGGCTGACCGAAGTGAAACCAGTGCAGTCCGAGGGACTGGCGAACCGGGGCAAAATGACGCATCAGCTGGCGATTGAAGCCGCTCTCGCCCCAACGCGGGATCGGCCAGTCAAAACTGGCCTGATGGCTGATGGTGAGGCTGGGTTTGCCCCAGCGATGGGCCGCGTGAGCACTGAGCGGTTCGAAATCGCTGATCACCAGATCGTAATCGCGACAATCCAGGGCCCGCATATCCCGCCAGAAGCGCAGGGGTGAGAGCCCCTTAAGGGTACGCCAGCCAGAAATGGCCCCCTCATGGCTGACAAAGGTGACGCCGGCAAAGGTACGGTAGTCGCCGAACTCGTCCATCTCGAAGTAACCATCGGCGGGGCGACCGCTGAACAGGTAATCGACCTCCAGCCCCTGCGCTCGCAGTGCACGAGCCAGGGTACGGCTGCGGCTGATATGACCGTTGCCGGTACCCTGCACGCCAAACAGTATCCTCATCCCTGATGCCAGCTGAGCGCAAGCAGGGCACAGCCACCGCCGAGCAGGGCACCGGCCACCAGATCGCTCAGGTAATGCACCCCAAGCAACAGACGTGACGCCCCCACCAGCGCGGCCCAGACAAACAACAAGGGTGCCCAAAGCGGGAAGCTGGCGGCCAGCACGGTCGCCATCAGAAAGGCGGCGGCAGTATGCCCGGAGGGCAGACTGTAACGATCGGAGGGGGTAATGAAAACCGGCAAGCCCACCGGCCGCTGACGTTTCAGCGCATTCTTGAGCAGCAAATAGAGCGGCAATTCGATGGCAAAGGCGAGCAGAGCCACCCCGACCAGTTCACGTTCCGCCTCCCCCTGCCACCAGAGCAGTGTCGCCAGTACGGCGTAGAGGGGCCCGTCACCGGTGCGGGAGATGAGCCGACTGATCCTGGCCTGTGGCCGGTTGTAGGAGTGGAGCAGGCAGATGCGGCACACCTGCAGGTCCCATTGCTGGATCTTGTTCATAACCCCTCCTTCCCTGAAGTCTCTGTGCAGACTAGGGCAATGGAGTGACACTAAATTGAACAAGGGATAACAGATTTATGAAAAAAGGGCCGAATGGCCCTTTTTTACCGCAAGCGAGGCAAATGATCAGTTCAGGGTGCCGCGCAGGCCGTTTTCCATCAGCCGGCAGTTGTGATCCGCCAGACGGGCCATGAAGTGCTCATCCACGGTCAGACCAAACACCTGCTCGTAGAGATCCTTCATCACGAACGGCTGCCACATCATGCTGAGAAAGGAGATCTTCAGCATCTCGGGATCCAGGTTGTCACCCAGCTCGCCATTGCTCTTCATGGACTCCAGCAAGGCATCAAACTGGGGCAGTTGACGTTCCAGCAGACGATTCAGCACAAAATCCCGCCCGGGACTCTTCTCGGTCGATAATGCGCTGGAGATGGCGGAAGTGAGTTCGCTGTTGGGCGCCATCACCTGGTAGTAGGTGTTGAGCAGCTCATTGAGGCTGCGGTTGCCAATCTCGTCTTGCCATGCCTGGTCCAGCGGCTCGGCCACATCGCCCAGCACTGCCTTGTAAAGACCCTCTTTACTGCCGAAGTAATAATGGATCATCGCCAGATTGGAGCCGGCCAGCTCGGCGATCTCGCGGGTAGTGACTTTGCTGTAGGGCGTATTGAGAAAACGCTCACGAGCAGCACAGAGCAACTTGTCACGAATGTCAGAACGTCCGACCGGACGACCAGGTCTGCGTTTTTCCATTGGGTACCTCAGATAATTCAGCAAAAACTGATAAGTCGATCTGATTGCATAGATGATCGAGTACAGCAGGAATGACCAGATAATCGGGCAAGGGCCGAATATGGGACAAGTAAATTTGCACTCCTTTACAATCCGATTAAATAAACCAGCGGATTGAACCGGTGAGTCCGGGTTGACACAGCATAAAAATCTCGATATTGGTAACAGCGTTATCGACTGGAAGGATTGAGTCATCATGCATATTGCCGCTCCGCTACTACTACTCTCCCTAATCGCGACCAGTCGCGCGGGATCCTTGTAGCCGGGCTCAGGCATAGCCGGAATTTACAAAAACCCGTGCACCCTGCACGGGTTTTTTTATGCCGCCGCAGGATGCACGTTACCGAACTTAGGAAGAGGGAAGTCACATGTCAGATCGGGTCATCATTTTCGACACCACCTTGCGCGATGGTGAGCAGGCCCTGGCGGCCAGTTTGACCGTCAAGGAGAAGCTGCAGATCGCCCAGGCGCTGGAGCGGCTCGGCGTCGACATCATGGAAGTGGGATTCCCTGTCTCCTCCCCCGGCGATTTTCAATCGGTGCAGACCATAGCCCGCCACATCAAGAACAGCCGGGTCTGCGCCCTCGCCCGCGCCCTGCCCAAGGATATCGACGCCGCCGGTGAAGCCTTGCGGGTCGCAGAAGCCTTTCGCATCCATACCTTTATCTCCACCTCCTCCATTCACGTCGAGAGCAAGCTGAAAAAGAGCTTCGAGGATGTGCTGGAGATGGGGGTCAGCGCCATCAAACACGCCTTGCGCTACACCGACGACGTGGAGTTCTCCTGCGAGGATGCGGGTCGCACCCCGATTGATAATCTCTGTCGCATGGTGGAAGCGGCCATCAAGGCCGGCGCCCGCACCATCAATATCCCGGATACCGTCGGCTACACGGTACCGACCGAGTTCTCCGGTATCATCCAGACCCTGTTCAATCGGGTGCCCAACATCGACAAGGCCATCATCTCTGTGCACTGCCACGATGACCTGGGACTGTCGGTGGCCAACTCCATCGGCGCAGTGCAGATGGGAGCCCGCCAGATCGAGTGCACCATCAACGGTATCGGCGAGCGGGCGGGCAACTGCTCCCTGGAAGAGGTCGCAATGATCCTGAAAACCCGCGCCGATCTGCTTGGGGTCCATACCAACATCCGCCACAGCGAGATTCATCGCACCAGCGCCCTGGTCAGCCAGCTGTGCAACATGCCGGTGCAGCCGAACAAGGCCATCGTCGGGGCCAACGCCTTCTCCCACAGCTCAGGCATCCATCAGGACGGCGTGCTCAAGGCGAAGAACACCTATGAAATCATCACCCCGGAGAGCATTGGCCTGCCCCAGAACAACCTCAACATGACCTCACGCTCCGGCCGTCACGTCATCAAGCACAGAATGGAGTCCATGGGCTATGCCGAGAGCAGCTACGATCTCGACCACCTCTACGGCAAGTTCCTGACCCTGGCCGACAAGAAGGGGCAAGTATTCGACTACGACCTGGAGGCGCTGGCCTTCTTCAGCCAAATCCACGAAGAGCCGGAGCACTTCAAGCTGGAGTATCTGGGCGTACAAAGCGGCAGCTCTGTGCTGGCCACCGCCTCGGTCAAATTGAAGGTCGGACAGGATCTGGTCTGCGAAGCGGCTACCGGCAATGGCCCTGTGGATGCGGTCTACCAGTGCATCAACCGCATCACCGGCTACGAGATCCGCATCGACAAATACGCCCTCAAAGCCAAGGGTGAGGGCAAGAATGCCCTCGGCCAGGTCGACATAGTCGCCGAATACAAGGGACGAAAATTCCACGGCATGGGCCTGGCTACCGATATCATAGAGTCCTCTGCCCAGGCGTTGATCCACGTAATCAACAGCATCTGGCGCGCCGATCAGGTGGCCGAACAGATGGAACGCAACGTCACAAAAACAGACAAGATCAATACGGAGAGTGTGTGAGTATGAGCAGTTATCGGATCGCAGTGTTGCCGGGTGACGGCATTGGCCCGGAAGTGATGGCCGAGGCCGTCAAGGTGCTGGAAAAAGTGCAGGCCAAGTTTGGCTTCTCCCTCGAGTATGATCGCCACGACGTGGGTGGCATCGCCATCGACAACCATGGCGCACCGCTGCCACAAAGCACCATCAAGGGCTGTGAGGAGGCCGATGCCGTGCTGTTCGGCTCCGTAGGTGGCCCCAAGTGGGAGCACCTGGCCCCCAACAATCAACCCGAGCGCGGCGCCCTGCTGCCCCTGCGTGCCCACTTCAAGCTGTTCTGCAACCTGCGTCCGGCCCGTATCTACACAGGTCTCGAGCAGTTCTCCCCGCTGCGTGCCGACATCTCGGATCGCGGTTTTGACATCGCCTGCGTGCGCGAGCTCACCGGCGGCATCTACTTCGGCCAGCCCAAGGGGCGAGAGGGAGAAGGGGCGAACGAGAAAGCATTCGACACCGAGGTGTACCATCGCTTCGAAATTGAGCGCATCGCCAGGATAGCGTTTGAATCGGCCCGTGTTCGCAAAGCCAAGGTCACCTCCATCGACAAGGCCAACGTGCTCGCCTCCTCCATCCTGTGGCGCGAGGTGGTGACTGAAGTCGCCAAATCCTATCCGGACGTCGCGCTGAACCACATGTACATCGACAACGCCACCATGCAGCTCATCAAGGATCCGTCCCAGTTCGACGTGCTGCTCTGCTCTAACCTGTTTGGTGACATCCTCTCTGACGAGTGCGCCATGATCACCGGCTCCATGGGGCTGCTCCCTTCAGCCAGCCTGAACGAATCTGGCTTTGGCCTGTTCGAACCGGCCGGTGGCTCGGCCCCAGACATCGCCGGCAAGGGGATCGCCAATCCCATCGCCCAGATCCTCTCCGCCGCCCTGATGCTGCGCTACAGCCTGGGACAGGAAGCCGCCGCCCAGGCCATCGAGCAAGCCGTAGCCCAGACATTGGCAGAGGGATACTTCACCGCCGACCTGCATCAGGCAGATGCTCGCCATCCGGTGCAGAGTACCGCCGACATGGGCACCCAGATCGCCGCACGGATCTGAGCCACCCAGCACATAACAAGGAATACAGAGCAATGGCCAAAACCCTTTATCAGAAAGTATTCGACGCCCACGTGGTACGCGAAGTGGACGGCGAAACGCCGCTCATCTACATCGACCGCCACCTGGTGCACGAAGTGACCAGCCCACAGGCGTTCGACGGCTTGCGCGCAATGAACCGCCCGCTGCGGCGCCCGGACCTGACCTGGGCCACCATGGATCACAACGTCTCCACCACCACCAAGGACATCGCCGCCTCCGGCGAGATGGCCCGCATCCAGATGGAGACGCTCGCCGACAACTGCAAAGAGTTCGGGGTTCGCCTCTACGATCTCAACCACAAGTATCAGGGGATCGTCCATGTGATGGGCCCCGAGCTCGGCATCACATTGCCCGGCACCACCATCGTCTGCGGCGACTCCCACACCGCCACCCACGGTGCCTTCGGTTCACTGGCCTTCGGTATCGGCACCTCCGAAGTGGAACATGTGATGGCCACCCAGACCCTGAAACAGGGCCGCGCCAAGACAATGCGCATTTCGGTCAACGGCAAGCTGGCAGAGGGCATCAGCGCCAAGGACGTGGTGCTGGCCATCATCGGTCGGGTTGGCCATGCCGGTGGTACCGGCTACGTGGTGGAATTCGCTGGCGAGGCCATTGCGGGCCTCTCCATGGAAGGGCGGATGACGGTGTGCAACATGGCCATCGAGCTGGGTGCCAAGGCGGGCATGATAGCCCCCGACCAGACCACCATCGACTACATCCGTGGCAAGGAGTTCGCCCCCAAGGGTGAATCACTGGATCAGGCCATCGCCTACTGGCTGAGCCTCAAGAGCGACCAGGGCGCCCACTTCGATGCCGAAGTAATCCTCGATGCCGCCGATATCGCCCCGCAGGTCACCTGGGGTACCAACCCGGGCCAGGTGATTGCCGTCAATGAACCGATCCCGGCACCGGAGTCCTTCAGCGATCTGATGGAGCAGCAATCCGCCCGCAAGGCGCTCGCCTACATGGACCTGCAACCGGGCCAGAAGCTCACCGATGTCGCCATCGACAAGGTGTTCATCGGTTCCTGTACCAACAGCCGCATCGAGGATCTGCGTGCCGCCGCCGCCATCGCCCGTGGCCGCAAGGTGGCCGCTGGCGTACAAGCGCTGGTGGTGCCGGGCTCCGAGCAGGTGAAGGCACAGGCCGAAGCCGAGGGTCTGGACAAGATCTTCCTCGAGGCGGGTTTTGAATGGCGTCTGCCCGGCTGTTCCATGTGTCTGGCCATGAACAACGACCGGCTGCAACCGGGGGAGCGCTGCGCCTCCACCAGCAACCGCAACTTCGAAGGGCGTCAGGGCCGCGCCGGCCGCACCCATCTGGTGAGCCCGGCCATGGCCGCCGCCGCCGCCGTCACCGGTCGCTTTGCCGACATTCGTGCGCTGTAATTACGAGGAGAACAAGATGACAGGCTTCAAGCAGCATAAAGGGATCGTCGTTCCCCTCGACAGCGCCAACGTCGACACCGACGCCATCATTCCCAAGCAGTTTTTGCAGAAGGTCAACCGCATCGGTTTTGGCAAGCACCTGTTCCACGACTGGCGCTTTCTCGATGATGCGGGCCAGCAGCCCAATCCCGAGTTCGTGCTCAACCAGCCTCGCTATGCCGGTGCCAGCATCTTGCTGGCCCGGGAAAACTTTGGTTGTGGTTCGAGCCGTGAGCACGCCCCCTGGGCGCTGGCGGATTACGGCTTCAAAACCCTGATCGCCTCAAGCTTTGCCGATATCTTCTATGGCAACGCCATCAACAACGGTCTGGTACCGGTGCGGTTGAAAGAAGAGGAGGTGGATCTCCTGTTCCAGCTGGTTGCCACACAGCCGGGCATCGAAATCGAGGTGGATCTGGAAGCCAATCAGGTGCGTGCCGGTGAGCTCAGCTTTGGTTTCGAGATCGACGAGTTTCGTCGCTATTGCCTGCTCAACGGACTGGATGCCATCGGCCTGACCCTGCAGCACGAGGCCACCATCAGCGCCTTCGAAGCAAAGCAGCCAAGCTGGATCTGAACTGATTGCATCCCCTTGTAACAAGGCGCGGCCATCAGAAATAAAACGAGTAGAATCAACAGGGAGCCTTGGCTCCCTGTTTTATTATCCCGCCACCATGGGCGCCGATAGCGGGCTATCACGACACCACCGACAGGAAAGAATGATGAAGAGACTGACGGCTATTCCTCTGCTTTTCAGCTTGTTGTTCGCGCTTTCGGCAAGTGCCGGACAGACCTATTTCAACAGCAACGGCGGTCAACTCAACGTCGGCTGGCAAGACAAGGAGGGCAAAGCCCAGCAGCTCAGCTATCGGCTGGACGCAGGCAAGTTGCCGCCGCTCATCGCCTATCGTCCTGCCCGTATGCAGGAGGACGTGTTGCAGAGCCTGCTGCAACAGGCCGGCACCGAATTTCCCGAGGTGCAATTCACCCTCTCCCGCCCCGATATGAAGCTGCACCTGAAGAGCCGCAATCAGGACAAAGCCCGGGAGGCTCTGGTCTGGGCCACCCGCCAGCGCAGCAAGCTGGAGGCACAATGGCTCATGCAGCACTACTTCCAGCCCTTCACCCCGCCCGACGGCGGCCCAGCCATCAAGCAGGATCATGTACGCATCGCGCTGGAAAGCCGGGCCGAGCTGGCCCCGCTGGCCGAACAGCTCAAACAGGAGGGCGCTACCGAGACGGAGGCTCGCCAGAAGACGGTGGCCCATATGCTCGACTTCATCCAGGCCATCCCCTACCAGCTGCTCGACAGCCAGTCAGGGCGCTCGGGAAAGGGCTTCTTGAGCCCCCGTCAGGTGCTGGAGCAGAACCGGGGGGATTGCGACAGCAAGGTTACCCTGATGGTGGCCATGCTGGCCCAGCTCTTTCCCGAACTGAAACAGGCCATGGTGTTCGTACCGGGGCATGCCCTGCTGGGCGTCGCCCTGCCAGCCAAACCGGGCGACGAGACATTGATGTGGGAAGGCGAAAGCTATCTGTTGCTGGAACCGACCGGCCCGGGCCAGTTTGCGATGGGGCAAATAGCATCGACCAGCAAGACGCTGATCGATAGCAAGCAACTGAACGTTCAGCCAGTTCAGGCCAGGGAGTAAACGTGGGGCGTGTCACTCGGGTAAAGATCGATAACAAGCAGCCAGGTGGGCAACCCAAGGATTTAACTGGGGGCCAAATAGCATCGACCAGCAAGCGCTGGTCGATAACAGGCAATGGCGTCTTCAGCCGGTTCAGGCCTGGGATTGAAACTCGATGGCGAGCAGCAGGCCGTCCTCCTCCTCCAGCACCCGAATGATGCGGGCCTGGGCCTCGAACGGCGGCAACAGGTTGTTGTTGGTGGCCAGACTGACCCGGATGGGCTGGCTGACATCGAGCTGATGCTCGGCGACGGCGATCCCCATGCCGTTGGCGCTGAGATCCCGACAGACCCCCTCCAGCACTTGCTGTTGCTGAAAGACGGTGACGGGGGCGTTGATTATCATGCGCTGGAAGGCGCGTCTTTCCTTGGTACTGGTGATCACGGGAACATCCTCTGTTATGCCGAAGCCATCTCGATGGCCCGCAGGAACAATTGTGCTGGCCTCCCCCCAAGAACGTTAATACAATGCGGTTCGTTTCTCAAACGGGGTGCGGTTTACCGCTGAGATTATACCCGTGAACCTGATCCAGATAATGCTGGCGGAGGAATTTGAGGCATGGCGCTCATTTTTTGCGCTCTCATCCGCTGGCACCTCATGACTCATAGCAAGAAGTGCCATTGATGACATTTCCTCAGTTGGCACTTCACTACTAACAGGGAGTGCCGCTTGATGAAAACCCTGCTGCTGGTTGCCACCAGCCTGCTCAGTACCCAGGCCTTCGCGGCTGACACCCTCACCGTTTATACCTACAGCTCCTTCACCGCCAAATGGGGACCCGGTCCCAAGATCAAGCAGGCATTCGAGAAAGAGTGCGGTTGCAACCTCAATCTCGTGGCGCTGGAAGATGGCGTCGCCATCCTCAATCGGCTGCGGCTGGAAGGCAAGCACAGCAAGGCCGATCTGGTGCTGGGGCTGGACGATGCCCTGTTGAGCGAAGCCAAGCAGAGCGGCCTGTTCGCCCTGCACACTACCAAGCTCGATGGCATCAAGGTGCCAGGTGGCTGGCAGGATGACACCTTCGTCCCCTATGACTACGGCTACTTCGCCTTTGTCTACAACAAGGACAAACTTAAAGCGCCCCCCAAGAGCCTGAAAGAGCTGGTAGAACGCCAGGATCTCAAGGTGATCTATCAGGATCCCCGCACCTCTACCCCGGGTCTGGGGCTGATGCTGTGGATGAAGTCCGTCTATGGCGAGCAGGCGCCTGCCGCCTGGACCCAGCTTGCCAAAAAGACGGTCACAGTCACCAAGGGCTGGTCCGAAGCCTATGGCATGTTCCTCGATGGGGAAGCGGACATGGTGCTCTCCTACACCAGCTCCCCTGCCTATCACCTGATCGCCGAGAACAAGCCCCAGTATCAGGCCGCCGCCTTCGAAGAGGGTCACTACCGTCAGGTGGAAGTGGCAGCCAAGCTGAAAAGCGCCAAACAGGGCAAGCTGGCCGACCAGTTTCTGCAGTTCATGATAAGCCCCGCCTTCCAGCAGGAGATCCCTGCCGGCAACTGGATGTATCCGGTGACAGATGCGCCGCTGCCCAAGGGCTTCGAGCAGATGATCACAGTCAGCAAGCCGCTGAGTTTCACCAGCGATGAGGTGGCCGCCAATCGCAAGAACTGGATCCGCGAGTGGCTGCAAGCCGTCACCCAGTGAGCACCAGCGTTCGTCCCCTCTGGTGGCTGCCGGGTAGCGCAGCCACCCTCTTGATCCTGCTGTTGTCCCTGGGGCCGCTCGTCGCCCTGCTGTGGCAGGCCGGTTCGCTGGCCCCCCGCACCTTGCTGGCCGATCCCTATCTGCGCCATGTGCTGGGCTTCAGCCTGGGGCAGGCGCTGCTCTCCACCCTGCTGAGCTTAGGTGTAGCCATTCCGGTGGCAAGAGCGCTGGCGCGGCGCCGCTTCATTGGTCGACGCCTGCTGCTCAAGCTGTTTGGGCTCTCCCTGGTGCTGCCGGTCATCATCGCCATCTTCGGCATAGTGGCGGTTCACGGCAAACAAGGCTGGCTATCGCAGCTGCTGCGCGGCCTGGGGCTGGATCCCGGCAACTACCTGTACGGCCTGTTTGGCATACTGCTGGCCCACGTCTTCTTCAACATGCCGCTGGCGGCACGCCTTATGCTGCAGAGCATAGAGAGCATCCCCGAATCGAGCTGGCGTCTCGCCAGTCAGCTGGGCATGCGCTCCTCCCACATCTTCCGGCTGCTGGAGTGGCCGCTCATTCGCGGCATACTGCCGGGGCTTGCCAGCCTCATCTTCATGCTCTGTTTCACCAGCTTCACCACTGTGCTGGCGCTGGGGGGTGGACCCAGGTCCACCACGCTGGAGGTGGCCGTCTATCAGGCGCTGCGCTTTGATTTCGACCTCGCCACCGCCGGCGGCTTGGCGCTGGTGCAGCTGATCCTGACGGCCACTCTGCTCCTGCTGCAACACAAGCTGCAGACCACACCGGCCAGCCGGATCAGCAGCCATCGCCCCTGTCTTCGACCGGATCGCCATCAACCGGGGACAGTGCTGGTGGATGCCGTGGCGCTCTGCACCGGGCTCGCCATCTTCCTGCCGCCTCTGCTGGCAATCCTGGTGGCCGGTTTCAATCCCGGCCTGCTGACGGCGCTGGCCTCGGCGCAGCTGTGGCAGGCCAGCGGCCAGTCGCTGCTGATCGCGCTGGCGGCGGGTACCCTTGCCACCCTGCTCGGCAGCGGCCTGCTGCTCACCAGCCGTCACCTCAAGGTACGCACCCGTCAGCGGCGGGCCGCAGCCCTGTGGGAAGCCAGCGGATCCATGATCCTGATGATACCGGCGGTGGTGCTCTCCACTGGCCTCTTCATCATGTTTATGCCCTTTACCGATGTCTTTGCCCTCGGCCCCTGGCTGGTGGTACTGGTCAACGCTCTGATGGCATTGCCCTATGTGCTGCGCACCCTCTCAGCCCCCATGCAGCTGGTGGTGCGCCAGTACGATAGACTGGCCGACAGCCTGGGGGTGCGCGGTCTGCATCGCCTGCGGCTGATGGAGTGGCCCCTGCTGCGCCGCCCGCTGGCACTGGCCATGGCGCTCTCGATGATACTGTCGCTCGGGGATCTCGGCGCCATCGCCATGTTTGGCAGCCAGGAGCTCACCACCCTGCCCTGGCTGCTCTATCAGCAGCTCGGCAGTTACCGGCTGACCGAGGCTGCCGCCACCGCCCTGCTGCTGCTCACGCTCTGTTTTTCCCTGTTCTGGCTGGTAGAACGCGGGCTTGGAGGAAAAAATGCTGAACATTGATGGGCTGGTCACCAGCTACCCCGATTGGCGAGTCAGCTTCAGCGCGACCCTGCCCAAGGGAGAGATCACCGCGCTGATAGGACCAAGCGGGGCGGGCAAGTCCACCCTGCTCGGCATGATCGCCGGTTTCGTGCCGGTAGAGTCCGGCACCCTCAGCTTCGACGGCGAAGATCTGCTGCCACTGGGGCCTGCCGAGCGGCCGGTCACCACCCTGTTTCAGGATCACAACCTCTTCCTGCACCTGTCGGTGTTCGACAACATCGCCATCGGTCTGCATCCGGGCCTGCGTTTGAGCCCTGCTCAGCAGGCGCAGGTGAAACAGGCTGCAGAGCGGGTCGGCCTTGGCGACATGCTGGCGCGGCTGCCGGAGCAGCTCTCCGGCGGCCAGCAGCAGCGGGTCGGGCTGGCGCGTGCCTTGGTGCGAGGCAAGCCATTGCTGCTACTGGATGAGCCTTTCTCGGCACTCGATCCTGCCCTGCGCCGGGAGATGCTGGCCGAAGTGGCCAGGCTTGCCTGCGAGCAGGGCATCACAGTGCTGATGGTTTCTCACAATCCGGAAGATGCGCAACTCATCGCCGATCAGGTGCTGTTCGTCGATGAGGGCCGCATCGCTCTGCAGGGCACACCCGATATACTGCAGAACAGCGATCATCCCGGCCTGCTGCGCTACCTTGGGCAATAACCCTGGGACGCTGAACCGGCGACGGGATCAAAAAAGGGGAAGCCGCTTGGCTTCCCCTTTTTCATATGAAGATAGTCAGTTAAATCAGAGATTTTCCTCGGCGAAGGAGGCGAGCTTGCTGCGCACCACCCCGTTCAGGAAGATGTTGGCACTGCCGTCGAAATCCTTGAAACGCTCGACTATGTAGGTCAGACCCGAGGTCACCGGGCTCAGGTAGTTGGAGTCGATCTGGGCCAGGTTGCCGGAGCAGACGATCTTGGTCCCTTCGCCGCAACGGGTGATGATGGTCTTGATCTGGGACGCGGTCAGGTTCTGGCACTCGTCCAGCAGCACGAAGGTGTTCTGGATGCTGCGCCCGCGCATGAAGTTGACCGATTTGAACTGGATGTTGGCCTTCTCCATGATGTAACTCAGCGAGCCGCTCATGTTCTCGTCCTGCTTGTGCAGCACCTCCAGGGTATCTGTCACCGCCGCCAGCCAGGGCATCATCTTCTCTTCTTCGGTGCCGGGCAGGAAGCCGATGCTCTCGGCGATTTCCGGGGTATTGCGGGTGACGATCACCTTCTCGTAAATCCCCTTCTCAATCACCAGCTCCAATGCGGCGGCCATGGCCAGCAAGGTCTTGCCGCAGCCGGCCGGGCCGGTCAGGATCACCAGATCGATGTGCGGATCGAGCAGGGCATCCAGCGCCATGCCCTGATAGACGTTCTTGGGATGGACACCCCAGGCCTTGCGCGACATCAACCGCTCACGGCCCAGATCCTTGATGCGGATCTTGTGGCCATCGTTGCTCAATACCCTGGCGGCAAAGAAGTTCTCCTCGTCGAGCAGGTACTGATTGACGTGTACTCCCTCCAGCAAGTTCGAGTCGATCACATGGACGGTATCGCGGCCATGGGTCTCGCTTTCACACTCGCCGACCCGCTCCCAGAAACTGCCGGGCACCACCTGAAAGCCTTTGGCCAGCAGACGGATATCGTCGATCAGCTGGTCGCTGCGATAGTCCTCGACGTGCGCCAACCCGGCCCCCTTGGCCTTGAGGCGCATGTTGATGTCCTTGGTCACCAGCACCACCTGGCGTTTCATCTCATGCTTTTGCAGGTAGAGGGCCGCGTTGATGATGCGGTTGTCCGCCTCCTTGTCGGTGAACACCTCGGCATCCTGGGGCAGATGGTGGTCACTGAAGATACAGATATTGCCGCTCGCCTCACCCGCCAGCGGTACGCCCTGGGTGATCTGCTCCGGCGTTGCATCGCGGAACACGTCTTCCAGCGCACGAATGGCCACCCGCGCATCGCGGCTGACATCCTTGTGGCGATCCTTGATGTTGTCGAGCTCTTCCAGCACCGTCATGGGGATGAGCACGTCGTGCTCTTTGAAGGAGTAGATGGCGAGGGGTTCGTGAAGCAGAACATTGGTATCCAGGATAAACAGCTTTCGGTCCGTATTGTCCATAAGCATCCTCCTTGGCACTGAAGGTGCCACGTGTGTGAATCTCAGATGTCATTGAAACCACACGAGCGTGACAGTTTTATTACCCCCAACGCTACGCCCGATTTTACTATCGCGCAACAAATCGCTTGAACGGCAGGATCGTTCGAACAGAAAAGCAGCAATAAAAAGACCGGCACTGTGGCCGGTCCTCTTCCATCACTTGTCTACTTTAGCTGCACTTGGAGTCGCCGCAGTTGAGACAGGTCATGCAGCCATCCTTTTGCACCAGCGCCTTGGTATTGCACTTGTAGCAAAGCGCAGCACTGGCCGGGAAACCACTGCCAGCCTGCTGTTCTTCGGCCTGCTGCAGGAGTTGCAATTCAGCCTGCTTCTCGGCCAGAAATGCCTGCTGATGCTCATCCAGCCCCGGCAGCTTGATCATGCCGATCTCGGTGAGATGGGTCTCGATCACGTTGCCAATTTCGGCGATAAGGGAGGGAACATACTTGCCCTTGTTCCAATAGCCGCCCTTGGGATCGAACACGGATCTCAGCTCCTCCACCAGAAAGGTGACATCCCCCCCCTTGCGGAACACGGCAGAGATGATGCGGGTCAACGCCACTATCCACTGGTAGTGTTCCAGGCTCTTGGAGTTGATGAAGATCTCGAACGGGCGACGGGTCTCGTGAACCGTGCCCTCATTGAGAATAATGTCGTTGATGGTGATGAACAACGAGTGCTCGGAGACATGCTCCGGCGTCTTCAGCTTGTAAGTGGTGCCCATCAGCCGCTCCGGGCGCAGCACAGTTTCGTGCATGTGCACCACGTCATCCTGCGGGGCCAAATTTTCCTGAGGCTCATCACGGGTTTTCACCTTGTAGGCGACGATTTTCTTGTCGATCTTCTTGACCATAATCTGTTCTCAGAATTTACCGTAATAGCCTTCTTTCAAGGCGTCATAGAGGTTGGCGGCGGTATGCAGCTCGCCATCGTATTCGATCTCTTCGTTCCCCTTGACGGAGATGACGGAGCCATCCTCCAGAGTGAACTCGTACTGAGTGTTCTCCAGATCCTTCTCCTTCACCAGCACGCCCTGGAAGGCCTCAGGGTTGAAGCGGAAGGTGGTACAGCCCTTGAGCCCCGAGTCTGAGGCATACATGTAGATATCCTTGAACTGCTCGAACGGGAAGTCGGTCGGCACGTTGGCGGTCTTGGAGATGGAGGAATCAATCCAGCGCTGGGCCGCGGCCTGAATATCTACGTGCTGGGCCGGGCTGATGTCGTCGGCGGTGATGAAGTAGTCCGGCAGGCGGCTGGCTTCATCCTCCGAGTAAGGCATGGCACCGGCGTTCACCAGCTCGCGGTAGGCGAGCAGCTCGAACGAGTAGACATCCACGCTCTCCTTACTCTTCTTGCCTGGCTTGATGACATTGCGGCTGTAGTGATGGGCAAAGCTCGGCTCTATACCGTTGCTGGCGTTGTTGGCCAGCGACAAGGAGATGGTGCCAGTCGGCGCTATGCTGCTGTGGTGGGTGAAACGCCCCCCCACCTCGGCCAGCTCGGCCACCAGGGCGGGATCCACCTCGGCCACCTGCTGCATGTAGCGGCTGTAGCGCGCATGCAGCACCTTGCCCTTCACCTTGTCACCCAGCTTGATGCCATCGGCCGCCATTTCGGGGCGCAGGCGCAGCATCTTGCCGGTTACCTCAAACTCCTGCTCCAGGATGGGGGCAACCCCCTTCTCTTTCGCAAGACGCAGGGACTCCTGCCAGCCAGTCATGGCGAGCTCTTGGGATACCTGCTCGGTGAAGGCGACGGAGGCGGCTGAGCCATATTTTATCTGCAGCATGGTGAGGGTCGAGCCAAGGCCGAGGAAGCCCATGCCATGACGGCGCTTGGCTGTGATCTCCTCGCGCTGCTTGGCCAGCGGCAGCTGGTTGATCTCCACCACGTTGTCCAGCATGCGGGTGAAGATGGCCACCACCTTGCGAAACCCCTGCCAATCAAAAGCAGCTTGCTCGGTGAAGGGGTCGCGCACAAACCGGGTCAGATTGACCGACCCCAGCAGACAGGCACCGTAGGGGGGCAAGGGCTGCTCACCGCAGGGGTTGGTCGCGCGGATCTCTTCACAGAACCAGTTGTTGTTCATCTGATTGACCTTGTCGATCAGGATGAAGCCGGGCTCTGCATAGTCGTAGGTGGAAGTCATGATGACGTTCCACAGCTTGCGGGCAGGCATGGTCTTGTAGACCTTGCAGGCGACCTGCCCCAACGCGTTGATGACCACCCCTTCCTTGTTGGGCCAGTCGGCCCAGAACACCACTTCGGGATCGTCCAGCGCAATACCGTCCTGCTCCACCTCTTTGGCCGTGTAGGGGAAGATCAGCGACCAGAGAGCATCCTCTTTCACCGCCTTGACGAAATCTTCGGTGATCAGCAGGGAGAGGTTGAACTGACGCAAGCGGCCATCTTCCCGCTTGGCCTGGATGAATTCGATCACATCGGGGTGACGGATATCCATGGTGCCCATCTGGGCGCCGCGCCTACCACCGGCTGACGAGACGGTGAAGCACATCTTGTCATAGATATCCATGAAGGAGAGCGGGCCCGAGGTGTAGGCACCGGCACCGGAGACGAATGCGCCGCGCGGACGCAGGGTCGAGAAATCGTAACCGATGCCGCAACCCGCTTTCAGGGTCAGGCCGGCCTCATGCACCTTGCCGAGAATGTCATCCATCGAATCTTCGATGGTGCCGGAGACTGTGCAGTTGATGGTTGAAGTGGCCGGCTTGTGCTCGAAGGCACCCGCGTTGGAGGTGATACGCCCCGCCGGGATGGCGCCGTTGCGCAGCGCCCACAGGAAGGTCTCATACCAAGTATCAGGCTTCAACTCCTGCCGGGCCAGGGCGCGGGCAACCCGCTGGTAGGTCTCGTCGATGGAGCCATCTATGGGGGCCCCGTCCTTGCTCTTGAGACGATACTTGCTGTCCCAGATCTCAAGGGACGTTTCCTGCAAGGGTATGAGGCGGGAGCCGAGTTCACTCTCCAGCACCGGGTTGGATTTAGCCATTTTCAATCAACCTTATGTGAATGCATCAACGTCATGACAGCGACAAAACACAACCAATAGTGTCACTTACGAAAAAATAACACAATATACAGTACAGCTACTGCCATGAGGGCGCCGATTCTATCCTAAAAAAATGCCCCGGCCAGCAGGTTTCTGGGCCGAGGCATTTAACTGATTCATTTCCTGAAAGATTTAGCGATCAGAAAGCACTCAGGGTTTCTTGACGTACACGCTTGGCGTCTCACCCGCCATATTCAGATAGAACTCGTAGACGCCGTCGGCATCCGGCGAGAATTTCATGTCCTCATACTTGGAGCAGGGGTTGACCGGCACAGGCTCTCCGCCCAGTACGGCGACGCCGTCACTCGGACTCTTGTAGCCAAAGTTGGTGCCACAGCTCCAGCCGGAGTCGGCGAACTTGAACTTGTAGGGAGCCCACTCTTTCTTGAGCGTGCCTTTGGCCATGTAAAGCTTGTCAGCTACCTTGACCACCTTGCTCGCATCGGTTGCCATCCAGTCGTTCATCTCCCCACGCAGGTAGATGGACTTGCCACCGAAATCGCTGTTGTCTGCCGCCTGTTCTGCACCACCATGGGATGCGCAACCGCCTAATACCAGGGTTCCCGCCGCCAGCATCATCGTTACTGTTCTTTTGAACATGTGTCCATTCCTCAAATTATTGTGATTCCTTGGCCCATCGAACGTGGGCAGACGAATTAAAGCAGAGCGGGCATGACAAGAAAGGTAGAGGCATCACATTCTGTGTTTTTTATATCCAACCAGTGGGATAAATGGATGAGTTTCGAGCGAAACGATGCAAAAAATGCGGGACAAGATACGGGGAGGGAATCGAACAAAAGCCTCATAAGGGGGCTATCACATGACGATGAGTGCCAAAGACTCAAATTTCAGGCAATAAAAAACCCCGCTCGATGAGCGGGGGTTTTCGTGTTGGGTGCCTGGCAGTGTCCTACTCTCGCATGGCGAATGCCACACTACCATCGGCGCTACCGCGTTTCACTTCTGAGTTCGGCATGGGATCAGGTGGTTCCACGGCGCTATGGCCGCCA